>JAFUUC010000030.1 GCA_017471365.1 bacterium | reverse complement strand
CGGTACACCGATAATATTATCTTATGATAAAAAATGTATTTCAGATCCTGATAGTATTAAAACAGATAATAAACAAATCCACTCCTGTGTAGCCGGTATATATGACTTCAACGGAAGTAGAAAACCAAACTTGTATGGTGGTGATGAACATACAAGAAATGATCTTATCTCATTCAATGGAGCAAAACTTGAAGATTCTTATATAGAGATAGGTGGAGTTAAAATAATCAGCCAGGCTAAATATCCAACACCGGTAAGTTGCAGCGATTACAAAGGTCAACCAGGGTATAGTATCAATGCTTGTGAATACAATGATAACAATGATTACTGGGTAGGAGCTATGGTAGAGTGTAAGAATCAAGGCGGCAGATTACCAAATGCAAGTGAATTGGCAAAAATAGCTCAGGCAATATACAACGACAATTCAATCAGCGAGTCTGAAGAATACAACGCTACAGACCCAACTGCAAACGAGTGGGATAAGAGCGTAACAGCCAAACTGGGCATAGAAGACTCCGCTTCGTGGTTCATCCTTTGGGGTGGCCTCGAGTACGACTCGACCTATGCGTGGATCCGCTACTTCGACAGTGTGAGTACGGGATGGTTCTGCGGCGGCCGCAATGGCGACGGTACCCGCGTTGTTTGCGTAGCTAATTAATAAATATTTATAGCTTTTTATTCTTTTTATTCTATAATTGGATTTATAGATAGGGAGAAAATTATGACAACAACGGCAAAGGCTAATATTGACTGGGAAAATCTAGGTTTCGGATATTACAAAACAGATAAAAGATTTGTTGCAATGTACAAAGATGGCAAATGGGATGAAGGTTCATTAGTTGAAGATGAAAACATTGTAATGAATGAATGTGCTTGTGTTTTGCAATATGCCCAAACTTGTTTTGAAGGGATGAAAGCATATGAAACAATTAACGGGGATGTTGTAATTTTTAGACCCGATATGAATGCGAGCAGAATGCATGATTCAGCAAAGAGACTTGAAATGGCTCCTTATCCTCAAGATAAATTTATTGAAGCAGTTGAAAAGGTTGTGAAAGCAAATTTAAAATATGTTCCTCCTTATGGAACAGGAGCAAGCCTTTATATCAGACCATATTTGTTTGGGTATTCTCCGGTTATGGGGGTAAAGCCGGCAAATGAATTTATGTTTAGAATATTTGTTTCTCCAGTAGGACCATATTTTAAAGGAGGATCAAAACCAATAACATTAAAGGTAAGTGATTTTGATAGAGCAGCTCCAAATGGAACAGGGCATGTAAAAGCCGGTTTAAATTATGCAATGAGTTTGCATGCAATTACAACAGCTCATAAAGAAGGGTTTGCTGAAAATTTATATCTTGACCCTAAAACACGTACAAAAGTTGAAGAAACAGGCGGAGCAAACTTTTTGTTTATAACAAAAGACCAAAAAGTTGTTACTCCAAAATCATCAAGTATTTTACCTTCAATAACAAGAAGATCTTTAATGTATGTAGCAAAAGAATATTTAGGACTTGAAGTAGAAGAACGAGAAGTTTACTTAGAGGAATTGAACGACTTTGCAGAATGTGGTTTATGTGGAACAGCGGCAGTAATTTCTCCGGTCGGCAAAATTATTGACCATGGAAAAGAAATAAATTTTCCTTCAGGGATGAATACACCTGGTGAAATAACAAAAAAGCTATATGAAACATTAACAGGTATACAGTATGGAAAGATAGCAGCCCCAGAAGGCTGGATCAAAAAAATAGTATAAAATAAAAAACCACTTGATTTTAAAAAATGTTTGTAGTAGATTAACTCATGCGAAGGCACTAGCAATTACGGGCTGCTAGCTCAGGTGGTTAGAGCGCACCCCTGATAAGGGTGAGGTCGGTGGTTCGAGTCCACTGCGGCCCAGTTAAAAAAGGATAGGATTTTTTCCTATCCTTTTTTAATATTGTAGTAGGGCGAGAAGCACATTTCGGCGGTTCGAGCGAGTTGCGAGCAGAGGGCGAAGCAGATTTTGCTTGTGGCTTAAAGCCACTAAAAGCAAAATGCGTAGTCCCGTTTATTGCGAGCAACTCAAGACAGTTTCCTATTTTTCACCATAAAAAACAGAAAAACATTATGCTTTTTCTATTTTACCCCGTAAATGGTAGTTAAAAGTGCAATTTTTGCACCAAAATTGCACTATACAAACTAAGAAAAACATTGATTTTGTATGAATTGTTGGGCAAGTATGCCCAACCTACGAGGTACTCCACTTACTATGATTTAGGAATGCAATGTACACCATTTAAAATGACTTTCCCAGATTTTTCATCTATTATTATAGAATAGCCTTTGTAATAAAACTTGACAAAGTGTCCTGTATACAGTACAATATTAATATGGAAACGTACAAAATAAAATATCTAAAACTTCCAAACGGGAAAGCCCCTGTAATAGAATGGCTTGATAGTTTAGATGTAAGCTTCAGAAAACGTATTAACCAAAGAATTTTGCGAATTGAAGAAGGAAATTTTGGTGACCACAAAAAGTTGTCTGATAATATTTCAGAATTACGTTTCAATTTTGGCAAAGGTTACAGAATTTATTACACAGAAATCAACAAAGTAATTGTTTTACTAATAAATGGTGGTGATAAATCCGACCAATCAAACGATATAGAAAAAGCACAAGAATTTTTTGATGAATGGAGGTCAAGCAAATGAAAAATACAGGTTCATTTAACGAATATATTTTAAAAGATTTAAAAACAGATGAAGATATTAAAGAATGGATAAATATTGGATTTGAAGAATTTTTACAAGATAACGATTTGAACGCTTTTGTCAAAGCACTTGAATATGCAGTTCGAGCAAAAGATTCTATTTTAGGAATGTCTAAAAAAACAGGTATTTCAAGAAGTAATTTATATGCGATTTTTAATGGTGAACAACAACCACAGCTTTCAACTGCTTTAAAAATTATAAAAGAATTGGGTTACACGTTGAAAGTCGCATAAGAATATATAATTACAAAAATAGTATTTATGCAATTGGAACTACAATAATTCCATTTCCTATAACACATTCTCCAGTTTTAGTATTTACAAGAAAGATTCTATAGAAATAATGTAATTTCTTACAAAGAGAATATTTTATCTGCGATTTTTGCTAATTCTAACGAACGTTCTTGTACAGTTTTTTCATCCCAAACTTCATTGTTTATTTGATTTACAATTTGGTATGGATGTTTTGCATAGAATTCGCATTTTTCTTTGTAAGTTTTACCGGACAAACTATTATTATCTGATTTTGTCATAATAGTTTGGTTACCAATCAGACAAGAATAAGGTTCGTTTTTAGATTTATCTGAAATATCGCTTTGCTTTAATTCATTTATAATGTCAATTGTTTTATTATATTGTTTGTTATAAATCTTATTAGCAACGCTATTATAAATGGTTTCTTGTTTATTTGCTTGTCTTTGGCAAACATAGTTATATCGTATTGCAAGTTTTAAAAGACATTCAGCAACACTTTTTATTGAGTACCTGTCTCTTGTTCTGAATAATGAAAGCAAAATCATATAATGCTGCTTAATTCTTGGCACATATGTTAATACTTTTAGTATTTCTTCAACCTCTTTGTCGTCACTATAATCGTGATTTTTAATAATATTATATATTTCAGAAGATTTTTTTAGACTTGATACATAACTGAAAACATCCTTTACGTCGTTATATGTTTTAGAAATTTTTCTGTATATGCGTTTTTCCATAATTTTAGGGACATTTTTGGAATTCCAATCAAGAGCGATAAATTTAGTTATATTATCATTTTCAATATTATCATTAATTGCTTTCAATTCATCTAACATGCTTTTCTCATATTGAGATCCTGCAACAGATAGAAAATGATTTTTCAAAAGGTCATATGCTGACAATTCTACAGAACGCGAGTTTAATGTTTCAAACAGCATATAAGCATTTTCCTCTCCGTCTACGGTAATAGTTGTAAATATTAATTTATTGGCAACTTTATTTTTAATAAAATCAATAATTTTGTCTGGTGTAGGGTTTAAAATGTGATTTTTAATTTTATCATAGAAAAATTTTAAAGACTTTAATAAAGTTACATTTGTCTTAGTTTCTTTTTTCTTCACATTTTTGCTGAAGTTATCTATGCTAATATTTGCTTCTATGTTGCACAGATTTCTGAAAAATTCGTTATTGTTGGTATTCAAGGAGATTTTATTATAATATTTAAGATCTTCTTCTTGCTTGCCAATATATTTAGACATAAGTATTGATAGTTGTTTTCTAGCATTTGACTGCTGAGATTCGTCTTTAATTTTTAAAATACATTTTTGCATTAGGTATAATGCAGCAAGTATCACAAGTGTTAGGGTTGTCAGTCTTTGTTGACCGTCAATAATGTTAATTTCATTTCCAACATCTTGAAGAACAAGAATACCTACATAATGTTTAGATTCATCAGAAACTATATCATCCCATAACAGATCCCATTCTTCATTTTGATTGTCCCAGGAATAATCCCTTTGATATTTAGGAACGCAGTACTTATTACTATTGTCTATTATAGATAAAAATGATTCAGTATTTGGTACAAAGTTTTCTTTCGACATATCAATTCTCCCTTATAATTTGAATTTTATAACAAAAAGTAAATCTTTACAATGTTTTTTGCGTGGTTTATATTTTAATTAATGAGATTTAAGGAGAAGTAATGAAAATATTTGAGGAGTTGCAAGCTAGAGGATTAATTGCACAGGTTACGGATAACGATGAAATAAGAGATTTGATAAATAACGGTGGAGCAAGATTTTATATAGGATTTGATCCTACGGCGGATTCTCTTCATGTTGGGCATTTTATGGCTTTATGTTTAATGAAAAGACTTCAGATGGCAGGTAATAAACCGATAGTTTTAATTGGAGGGGGAACCGGTCATGTCGGGGATCCTTCTGGCAGAAGTGATATGAGATCAATGATGACTTCGGAAGTTATTCAACATAATTGCGATTGCTTCAAAAAACAAATGGAAAAATTCATTACTTTTGGCGAAGATGCTGCCATTATGGTTAATAATGCCGACTGGCTTTTGGGATTGAATTATGTTGAACTGTTGCGAGATGTTGGGGCATGTTTTTCAGTAAATAATATGCTCAGAGCTGAGTGTTATAAGCAAAGAATGGAAAAAGGGTTAAGTTTTTTGGAATTTAACTACATGATAATGCAAGCTTATGATTTTTATTATCTTCATCAGCATTATGGTTGTAATATGCAGTTTGGCGGGGATGATCAATGGAGTAACATGCTTGCGGGTACAGAGTTGATTCGCAAAAAATCAGGCGAAGATGCTTATGCAATGACTATAACTTTACTTTTGAACAGTGAAGGTAAAAAAATGGGTAAAACTGCAAAAGGTGCTGTTTGGTTAGATCCTGAAAAAACTTCTCCTTTTGAATTTTATCAGTACTGGCGAAATGTATCAGATGCAGATGTTATGAAATGTATCAGAATGCTTACTTTCTTGCCTATGGAAAAAATTGAAGAAATGGATAATTGGGATGATTCAAGAATTAATGAGAAGAAAGAAATTCTTGCATACGAATTGACCGAACTTGTCCACGGTAAAGAAGAAGCTGATAAGGCTCAGAACGCTGCTCATGCACTGTTCAGTGGTGGGGGTGATAGCGACAATATGCCGACGACTGAACTGAGTCAAGACGATTTGACAGATGACAAAATCAATATTGTCAGCCTTGTTGTAAAATGTGGTTTTGCATCGAGTAATGGCGAAGCAAAACGCCTGATTCAACAGGGCGGTGTGAGCGTGAATGATCAAACGATTTCAGCACTCGACAAAACTTTTTCAAAGACGGATCTTGCTGAAGGCTTGAAAATCAAAAAAGGCAAAAAACATTTTCGTAAGGTTGTAATTAAGTAAGAAACAAATTAAGTTGTGGTATGGCTAAAGAGAAAACGCGGCATTTACAATCATACAAGGCACTTGGTAAAAATATAGCCAGAATACGCAAAACAAAACATATGTCGCAAGAAGAATTAGCTTTTATCTTAATTCCTGCTTATGTTTTTTAATATAATTGACAATAAACTTCTTTTTTGTTATGTTTAACCAGTATTATTTTAGGGGTAGTAAGTAGGAGTTGAGAGACGTATGAAAAAATTTTTATGTGCCTTGTTTGCACTATTATTAACCTTTACGTATAGCAATGCAGCGTTAGCTGCCGGTGCGGTAGCTGCACAATCAAAATCTTTGCAAGCGGCACCAAATGCTAAAAGTATTGAACTCGCATTTGTATTTGACGGACCGTCTGATAAAAATGCGGAGGTTTTAAAAATTTTTCAACAAACAATCACAAGATCTTTATTACCGGATTTTAAGGCGGTATTTCCTAAAGACCTTGTTTTTACCGGTGATTGGAGTGAAAAAGGAGCAAAAGCTGTTTCTGACAAAGCTTTAGCTTCACGTGCAAGAATGGTAATTTCGCTAGGGTACATGTCAAGCATGTATTACGCGGGCAAAACCAACAAGAACAAGTATGTTGTGACAATTGATCAATACGGTTTAAGAGATTTTGGTGACAAATTCTTCAATCCGATGCAGCAAACTGCTAACGATTTTGCTACATTCAAGGTTCTTGTTCCAAGTATGAAAAAAGCTGCAATTTTGATGAACGAAAATTTCTACAAAACAAATCAAAATTGGAGTTCAAGTATTGCTAAAAAATTGAAAGACAAAAATTGTGACTTGAACTTTGTTATTGTACCTGTTAATTCAAATATCAAAGCTTCAGTTGCAAAAATTCCGGCTGATGTAGACGGTGTATTTGTTACTCCTTTGTTCAATCTTACAACTGAGCAAAGAAAAGAAATGTACAAGTATGTTAATGATAAAAAACTTCCGTCATTTTCATCTGTTGGACGTGAAGATGTTGACCTTGGTGCAATGTTGGGAACTTCTACAATGGATGTAGATAAAAAGATTGCGGAAGCTACATCATTTAATATTCACGGAGTTTTGCACGGGAATGTTGTAAAAGATGAAAAAATTCCTTTCTATGATGACAAAGTAATTTTTTACAATTCAGATTCCGGTGAAGCAGTTGGTTATACCCCTCCTTTGAGACTTTTGAATAATGCGGTAACTATTACTCATAAAGAATTGCCTAAATACAGTTTGGGTACTTTGCTTGACACTTTAGATGAAAATAACCTTGATATGGCAAGGAAAAAGTTTTTAATCAGTGCGGCAAGAAGATCTGTTGCAAGTGCTTATTTGAGATACTTACCAACTTTGAGAATAGACCTTGGTCATCAACATTACAATGGTGCTTTTGCTGAGTCGTATGCTGATGTTCCTCATAGAATAGGTCAATTTACTTTAGCAATGGATCAGGTAATTTATTCTCCGGATCTTGTAACAAATATCATTGTTAAACATAAAAAATTGAAATTTGATAAAGCTGAATCTGATTTGACAAAAGCTAATGTTGAATATCAAACGGCAAATCTTTATATTGATACTTTAATGCTTGAAAATATGATTAAAGTTCAGGAAGAATTTGTTCAAGAAACCCGCGAAAATCTTGCAATCGCACGTGTTAGAGAAAAAACAGGTAAATGCGGATATGAAGAAGTTCTTCGCTGGGCGGGAGAAGTTTCTGAGTCAGAAAAGAAACTTTTGGCGATGAAAGCTGATTACAAAAATATAAAAGTTCATATTAATAAACTTTTACACAACGATCAAAAATCTGACTTTACGTTTACTCCATTGACAGCTGGTGATCCGGCATTTTTCACATCTGATTTGCACATTATTGATCACGTAAGAAATCCGAAAAAGCTCGGCAAATTTACAGATATGCTTGTGGAAGAAGTTATTTATCTTTCACCGGAAACCACGAAATTGAAGGCTGCAATTGCAATGAAAAAGGCAGAACTTTCTAACTATGCTCAAAAATTTGTAATGCCAAATGCAAAAATTTCACTTGAATACGGTTCATATTTTGATCGTCAGTTACCTTACGAGAATGAAGGTCATAATCAAATGAAATATGTAGCTTCGGGTGTTGCCGGAGCAGGTTTAATGCCTGGTGTTTCACCAATGGCAGCATACATGGGTTCTCCATATTTAGATTTGAACAAAAATTCAACACGAGTATTCATTGCGGCTCAGTGGAAACCGATTGAAGGCGGACATAAGATTGCAGAAATTGCACGCTGCAAATCTGAATTGAATGAACTCAATGCGTATTTGGATGAAGTTAATACGGAAATAGAAATGCAGGTTCGTTCGGTTGTAAACCGTGCTATTTCAAAATACTTTATGATTGAAAAATCATATAAGGCAATGTTTGCTCAAGGTGAAAACTATCAAACAGTTAAAGCAAAATACTTGATTGGAGAGGTTCCAATCAATCAAATTGCGGATGCTCAACAGTTGTATTTTGATGCGAAACTCGATGCATTAAATTCCCAGTATGAATTTTTCAAAGAACTCATCTGGGTTCAAAGAGGTTTGTTATCAGTAAACTGGACAAAAGCCGGTAAAGAATCAAAAGAATGGATTAAAGGTATACCTGCAATCCTTCCGGCAGAAGAAGACTTTACTCTGTAATTGACTACAATACATAGTTGTCACTGTGAGTTGCATGCAACTCACAGTGTTTTTATTATTTTTTATATAACCCTCTTTTGCCGCTTTAACAACTAAAGTGACCTTATTATTTGAATTAAATCTAAACTCCGATGAGTTCTTTAACTTCTTTGCGTTTAACTTTTCTGGTAGTTGTTTTTGGGAGTTCTTCTTTAGAAATAATCACATTTGTCGGGCGTTTGTATTGTGCAAGATTTAATGACAACGATTTAACATCGAGTTTGATCATTCTATCTATATCGTCCGGTGAATAACTATTATAAAGTTCAGATTTTGGAACAACTACTGCCGTAACTTCTTCAGTACCGTCTTTTGAACCGAAGTTTCTTGAAGTTCCAAGAACACAAACTTCTGAAACATAAGAACTTTTTTCTAAAACAGCTTCAACTTCTTCAGGGAATACTTTTTTCCCGCCTTGAAGTACAATCATATTTTTAATTCTTCCGGTTATATAGATATGACCGTCTTTGTCAATACTTGCAATATCACCTGTATGTAGCCATCCTTCTTCGTCGATTACTTCAGCAGTTAACTCAGGCTGATTATGGTAACCTTTCATAACAGAAGGACCTCTTAGCCACAATTCACCACTCGAAGGCTCAATTTTAGCTTCAAAGTGTCTCAATGGGTGTCCGACAGATGCAAGTTCACCGCGTTTGTCATAATTTACTGAAACAACAGGGCTTGTTTCTGACAAACCATAACCTTGATAAACACGTATACCAATTCTTTCAAAGAATTTACCAACATCTAAATCGAGTGGAGCTCCGCCTGAAATACATCCGAAAAATTTGCCGCCAAAGTTGTCATGAACTTTTTTGAAGATTGCTCTTTTAACTTTGTAAGACGGAATAAACCTTGCAAGATGATATAAAAATTTGAAAATTATTCTTGCATATGCAGGAGAATTACTGATTTCACGTTCAATACCTGCCTTTAAAAGTTTCAAAAATGCAGGAACGACAATCATAAATTGAATTTGTTTTTCACGCATTATTCCTGTAATATCTTTTGGTTTAAGGCTTGTTGTATAATAAACTGTATATCCGGCATTTAAGAATGTTGAAAATCCAACTGTCATTTCAAATAAATGATTCATAGGCAAAATGGAAAGCATGTTTATTTTTTGTTTTTTAGGCAAGATAATATCAACTACTTCCATCAAATCTTCTAATTGGGCATTTACGTTTTTGAATGAAATTTCAACTCCTTTTGGAGCTCCTGTTGTGCCGGAAGTATAAATTATCAAAGCTGTTGATTTGGAACTTCTTTGTCTCCATTTTGCATCGTATTTATCCGGCAAATCGTAAATATTTTTTATATTAGGGTTAGATGTATGTTCATCTATGACGATAATATGTTGAATAGAAGGAACTTCTTTTTGCAAATCCAAAGCCGTTTGCAGATAATGTTGAGAAGTTAGCATCACAGTAGGCAGACAATCTGACAGAATTGATGTCAATTCATATTTAGAAAGTTTTATATCTAAAGGCACAGTAACCGTACCTGTCAAAACTGAGGCAAAAACACATGCTCCGTATTCCGGTTTTGATTCTGACAGAATTGCAAGACATTCACCTTTTTTTATTCCTACATCTTCTATTAAGTATCTTGCGATTTTTCTTGATAAAAGCCCAAGACCCTTATAAGTTATTTCTTCCCAGCCGTATTGCTGTTTGATACCTAGTGCAATTCGTTCTTCGTAATTTGCTGTCTTGTACTCTAACAAAGATAAAATTCTACTGTTTCTTAGTTCCATAAACATATACCCCAACTATCTTACCATTCTATATTCTAACCTTATAAAAGTCAATTATTTAAAGGTTATATAACATTTTTATCTGACTTTGTTTTCATTACCTTCAATTAATCTTTTTATATTTTCTCTATGCAAATAAATTACGTAAATAGCGGCAATTAAAGCATAAACAATATATGCAGCCGGTGCATTCAAAAACCACATTATCAATGGAGCCAATGCCATAGCTACTATTGATCCTAAAGAAACGTATCTTGATATCCAGGTAATAATTGCCCATGTAAGTACGATTATCAAACCGGCTTGCCAATCAAGAGCTAAAAGAGTTCCAACACCTGAGGCAACAGATTTTCCGCCAGTAAATTTTAAAAATATTGATTTGCTGTGTCCTAAGATAACAAATATGGCAGCAAGTACCGGTAAAAGACCAATATTATTTAATACGCTGCCAAATAATATTGAGAGGATTACAGGTAAAGCACCCTTCAATGCATCTAAAATCATGACTGTAAAGAACCATTTTTTACCCATAACTCTTTTAACATTTGTTGCTCCGGTTGATCCGGAACCAATTGTTCTTATATCTTGACCTGTAAAAAGTTTCACTACAATGTATCCTGTCGGAATTGAGCCTATTAAATAAGATACGATTATTACAAAAATAATTTGTTTTAATACTTCAATATATTCCATAATTTTTTCTCCTTCATACTTTTTTAAAATCTAACTACAAAATCATTTTAAAACACAAATTTTCGACAACTGTTTGAGTATTCATAGCTGGAGTTAAAGATACTTGTCTTTTTGCTTCTTCAACATATTTTAAATCTCGCATAATTCTGTAATACAAAACTTTGTTGTTAAAATTTGACTTCAATATGGCAGACATATAATTTTGAATTTGCGTGAAAATGATTTTAGGATTATTTGAATTAATTAGTTCCATAATGTTATTTTCAAATTCTAGTACATCGTTTCTATTTGTTTGCCAGTAATTTTTTATACAGTTTTCTACGAGTTCATAACTAAAATCTTCTTTTATTTTTGCAGGAATAAAAAATGCTTGAGCCCGCGAAACAACCGTAGAAATTATATCGGTTTTGTCATTTGTTAAAAATATGAACGTTGTATTTTGTGGTGGTTCTTCAAATGTTTTTAATAACGCGTTGGACGTTACTTCGGGAAAATTTACTTTATTTAAAGGTAAAAGATTTCCGTCTTCATCCCGGTCGCAAAAGATGTAAACCCTGTGATAATCACTTGAAATGCCGAGTTCATTTATTATGGCTTTTGCTTGGGATTTGTCGATATTTTTTTTGCCGGTTGTTTTTTCATCGTCTGAATTTTCACCTGCTTCTTTGAAATCTAGCCTTGTATAAATTTTAACTGCCGGATGAGTTTGCTCTTTAATCCATTTGCAATTCAGACATTCGCAATGTTTTTCACCTTCTTTTTCACAATTGAGAAGGCGTGCTACTTCAAGTGCTATTTCACATTGAGAAGTGATATCAGGACCCCAAAATAAAAGACAGTGGCTAATATTTTTATCAGGATTATTTATGCCTGATTGAAAATATTTTATAACATCGGGGTATTTTTCTTCAACCGAGTTATTGTAATAGAGCATATTCAACCTCCTGTTCGACGTCCATGTTTGAGGTTCCGGATTTTATTTTATATTCTGCGGATGTTAAATTTTCTTTCAGCCTAACAAGATTTTTTAGTGAAACATTTTTTAATCGTTGAATTTCGAGTTTAACTCTGTATGGATGCATATTAAGCATTTTTGCTATTTCATCTTGAGAATACTTTAAAGATTGAGCTTTGATTTGAATTTTGTTATGAAGCATAGTATGCATTGTTAGTAAAATAGCAAGTGGATGCCTTGTTGTTACGAGTTTTTGATATTGAGAAAGTGCTTTTGCTTTATCATCTGCTGCTAAATAATCTATAAAAGCAAACAAATCTTCATTATTAACACAAATTTCTTTAACCATTTCTTCTGTAACGGCATTATTACCGGCAAAAACTTTCAATTTTTCAAGCTCGGAATCAAGCATTCGCAGATTTGACCCAACTTGAAAAAGAAATAGCGAAATAACATTTGCCGGTATTTTTAATTTTTTTGATTTTGCTTGAGAGGCGATCCAGCTTTCTAACTCTGCGGTTTTGTAGGACGGAATTTGGGCAAATTCTTTCGGGTTATACTTTGATAATAATTTAAATATTTTTTTCCGTTTATCAATTTTCTTTTTACCTTCAGGATCGGAATAGGCTTTGAAAACAATATCAAGATTTTCATTGCAATTATCAAGAGCTGCGGTTAATTGTTTAAGTTGTTTCTCATCAAACCCGCCGTCTTCTGATTTTGCCGAAAAATATTTAATACAATCTATGACGATGAGCATTTTGCCAAACATCATTGGTTGAGATGACACAGCGGCAATAAGATCCGGAAATTTTGGGTTATCAAACTCTTTATAACTCATTTCTATAAAGTTTTTATCAAGCTTATTTTTCAACCCCTTAATCTCATTAGACAGATTAAATTCTTCATCCCCATAGAAAAAATAAATCATACAAATATTTTATAAAAAAAAGCTTGCAATGTAAATGGGTTTGGTTGTTTTAACGTTGTGCTTTTTATGTTATAATTTTCTCAAAAAGGAGGATTAAGAATGCAAGAAACTCGTGCAATTATAATGGTCATAGATTCAATGGGAATAGGTGCAATGCCTGATTGTCGCGAATTTGGTGATGTTCCTGAGTGTAATACTTTGGCTCATGTTTGTTCTTATAATAATGGGTTGAATGTTCCTAATTTGGAGGCACTTGGACTTGGTTTATTGGGAGATTTTGAAGGAATAAAAAAAGTTGAAACTCCAATGGGTAAGGTTGCAACTCTCGTTGAACAATCTAAAGGTAAAGATACAACGACCGGTCACTGGGAAATTGCAGGACTTGTTTCAGAAAAACCTTTTACTACTTATCCTGAGGGATTTAGTGAAGAACTTATTACAAAATTTATACAAGAAACCGGTTGTGGCGGGGTTCTGGCAAATCGTCCGGCAAGCGGTACGGCTATAATTACAGAACTTAATGACGAACATCATTTGACCAAATTTCCGATAGTTTATACTTCTGCCGATAGTGTATTCCAAATAGCACTGGATACGGATTTGATAGAATTGGAAACACTTTATGAATGGTGCAAGATAGCACGCAGACTTCTCGATGAAGGCGGATATAATGTTGCAAGGGTAATTGCAAGACCATACAAAATTATTGACGGTAAACCTACAAGAATTTCTGCTGACAGACGTGATTTTTCTATGGCTCCAAGTCATACATATTTGAATGATTTGAAAAAAGATGGTGCCAAAGTTATTGCTATTGGCAAGATTGAAGATATTTTTTCAAAATCCGGAATTACTCATGCAATTCATACCGGTTCTAATAAGGAAGGACTGGAACTTACTCTAAGTGCTGTAAAAAATGAATTGCCGTTAGAAAAAATTGCCTATGAAAAGAATAAATCTTATAACAATAAAACATTAATTTTTACGAATTTGGTTGATACGGACATGCTTTATGGACATCGTAACGATCCTGAAGGGTACGGACGGGCAATTGAAGAAATTGATACTTATGTTAAACCTATAATAGAATCTATGACGGATAATGATTTATTAATTATAACGGCAGATCATGGTTGTGATCCTTGTGTAGCAGGAACAGACCATACGAGAGAAAAAGTTCCGTGTATTGTTTATTCCAAAAAAATGCCTTCGGGCGGTAATCTTGGCGAAATTCAAGGTTTTAGTACAATTGTAGGATTTTTAAAAGATTGGTATTAAAAGGGTAGATATTTTTTAGATTTTGTTATATAATATTTTTTGTGGAATGGTTCCACGGGTTATAAAAAATAAGGAGAAAACTAAAATGACAGTAACTATTAGTGATGATTGTATTGCATGCGGTGCTTGCGAATCAATTTGTGACGCAGTATTTTCAATTGAAGATAAGGCAGTTGTAAATGATGGAGCAGTAGCAGACAACGTTGATGGTGTAAAAGAAGCAGCTGATGCTTGCCCTGTTGGTGCTATTGTAGTTGAATAGTTTTCGCATATGAATTGGAATATAATTTGGCGGTTTTTGTTTTCACAAAAACCGCCAAATTTTTTATTATTAATGATTTTACAAAGCGAACCAAAATTTTCGTCATTCTGAACTTTACAAAGCGAACCGCCGCAGCGAAGCGAGGACGTGTGAGCCTGTATGCGTAGCTGTTTCAGAATCTTTATCAATCTTTCCCTCCCTAGCTAGGGAGGGATAAAGGGTGGGTGGTTTGATCTTTCACAAAGGTCAAATAAACTTTAAGCTTGCCGGTTTAACAACCCATCCCCAGCCCTTCCCTGACAAGGGAAGGGGGCAGTACATTCCCTCCCTGATGAGGGAGGGTTAGGGTGGGTGCTATCCCCGTTAGGGGCAAATAAGTTAATACAAAAGAATTTCCCTCCCTAGTTAGGGAGGGTTAGGGTG
>JAFUUC010000029.1 GCA_017471365.1 bacterium | reverse complement strand
CCAGCGTAAGTCTCGCCAGCTCGCCAACGCTGGCTCCCTCTGCGACTCGCTTCGCTCCCATGCACGCAGTCTCGCACAACTCGCAAGCTCGTTGGCTCGGCTAGTGTCACAAAGAGAGAGGGGATTGTCTCAATGGCGGTGCGTTTGCCCCTAACGGGAACACCCCTCACCCCTGACCCCTCTCCCACAAGTGGCGAGGGGAATTTTACGTGTTGGGGTGGTAACCCCAACCTACTGATACCATGATTAAATGTTTTTCTTTCCATATCTTTCTCCTTTTCTAAACATATATGTTTATTAACAAAATTATATGTTGTAATATTAATTTGTCAAGCGGGATATGATACATATATGTTTGACAGGGAGTATTTATTGAACAAATTGGCAGAAAATATACGTGTAGAGAGGGCTAGAAAACATTTTTCACAAGAGTTGCTTGCCGAAAAAGCTGACATTACTCCTCAACACTTATACAGAATTGAAAATGCAAAAACCTGTCCAACCATTCTTGTAATAGCAAACATTGCTCAAGCTTTGGATGTAACACTTGATACATTATTTCAGGTAAACTAATTTATTATAAAGAATTTGCACCTGATACAACTTCTATAATCTCATTTGTAATTGCAGATTGACGAATTTTATTATATTGAATTGATAAATCGTGTATGATTTTTTCAGCGTTATTAGTTGCTGCTGACATAGCTGTCATACGCGAGGCAAGTTCACTTGCGTGAGCTTCCGCCAGTGATTGGTATATTGTATTAGTCATATACATTGGCACTATTTTTTGCAAAATTTGATGCTTATCCGGTAAAAACTCCATTAAAGCCCCGGCAACCCCGTCTGAAATTTTTTCTTTAGCGTCCAAAACACCATCTACAGGCAAAATATGCCATTCTTCGACACGATAACTAACCATATTTCGAAATCTGGTTGTAATAACTTCTATCTTATCAATTCTTCCATCGACAAAATATTCTGCCAAATCCTCAGCAATATAAACTGCATCGGAAGCCGAAGGATCATCAACAGCCGAAAAATATTTTTTTTCGATACTAGCTCCAAGTGCTGCTACACGACGTTTTAAAATAGATAACGGTTCTTGACCTGCAATAAAAAATTTTACATCTATATCTTGTTCTTTATACTCTTTTGCCTTTTGCAAGGCATATTTTGCAACATTTGAATTATATGCTCCTGCAAGTCCCTTATTAGAACCGATGACAAGCAATCCAACGGATCTTACTTCTCTACGCTCAAGCAGCTTTGGATAATTATCAATGGCTGCCTTAATTTTCAAGGTTTCGGATGAATAAGTATCAGTTGAATTTAAAAGATTTTTAAACATTGCCATCATTTCACTTGCATAAGGTCTGGATGCCTTTACAGAAACTTCTGCGTGACGGACTTTTGCTCCGGCAACCATTTTCATTGCACGGGTGATCTTTTTTGTACTTTGTACTGACTGTATTCTATTTTTAATATCTTTTAAATTCGGCATTAAAATGTTTCCTTAAAAGCTTGTAATGCACGTCTTAATATTAGCTTATCATCATCTGAAAGTTCTTTTCCGGCATTCAAACGATCAGTAAGTTCAATATTGTTTGCTGCAAAAAATGCGAACCATTCTCTTTTAAACTTTTGTATTTTATTATTTTCTACATCGTCCAAAAAACCTTCATTAGCGGCAAATAATATCGAAACCTGTTCTGCTACTGTTAGAGGGTTATATTGTTGTTGTTTTAGTACTTCAGTTAGTTTTTGTCCTCTTAGAAGCTGTTTTTTAGTCGAAGCGTCAAGGTCGGAAGCAAATTGAGCAAATGCTTCAAGTTCTCTATATTGAGCAAGATCAAGACGTAATTGTCCTGCAACTTGTTTAATCGCCTTTGTTTGAGCGGCACCTCCAACACGTGAAACTGAAATTCCCGCGTTAATTGCCGGTCTTATACCGGAGTTAAAAGCATTGCTTTCCAAGAATATTTGTCCATCAGTAATTGAAATTACGTTAGTTGGGATATAAGCAGATACGTCTCCAGCCTGAGTTTCAATAATTGGCAATGCAGTAATACTGCCTCCACCAAGTTCGTCATTCAATTTTACTGCACGTTCAAGAAGTCTTGAGTGAAGATAAAATACGTCGCCGGGGTAAGCTTCACGTCCGGGTGGTCTTTTTAAAAGCAAGCTCATTGCTCTGTATGCCTGTGCGTGTTTTGATAAATCATCATAAACGATTAAAACATCTTTACCCTGTTCCATAAATTCTTCACCAATCGTAACACCTGCAAATGGTGCTATATATTGAAGTGGTGCTGATTCATCTGCCGTGGAAGAAACGATAACTGTATATTCCATTGCTCCTTTTTCTTCAAGAGTTTTAGCTAATTGAGCCACGGTAGAAGCTTTTTGACCGATTGCGACGTAAATACAAATTACACCTGTATCTTTTTGATTAATTATAGTATCTATAGCGATAGCTGTTTTTCCTGTTTGCCTATCGCCGATGATGAGTTCTCTTTGCCCCCTTCCGATAGGTGTTAGAGCATCAATTGCCGTCAAACCGGTCTGTAACGGTTGATAAACCGATCGTCTTGCAACGATTCCAGGTGCAACTCTTTCAATAGGTCTGGTCTTTTCATATATAAAATCACCCTTTCCGTCAATTGGTTTTCCGGTAGGGTCTATAATTCTCCCAATCAGACCATTCCCGACAGGAACAGAAGCTATTCTTCCGGTTGTTTTTACGGTGGTACCTTCCTTTATCCCGGTATAATCACCCAGAATTACCACACCAACATTTTCTTCTTCTAAATTCATTGCAATCCCTAGTGTTGAATTGCCGTCTTCAAATTGGACAAGCTCATTCGCCATTACATTGCGAAGTCCATACACACGAGCAATTCCATCGCCAACTTCAAGAACAGAACCGGTATTAGAAACCTCTGTTTTTAATTCGTAATTTTCTATTTTGTTTTTAATAATTGAACTAATTTCATCCGGTTGTATTAATGTCATAATTTTTACCTCGATATATTTTTACTTAAAACTTTTAATTTTGAACGCACACTTGTGGCAATCACGTAATCGTCAAATTTAAATTCAAGACCGGCAATGATATCTTTATCTATATGCCAGTTAGGAATGATATTACAATTTAATTTCTTCTTTAACTTGTCAATAATTTTATTTTTAGTCTTTTCATTCAGTTCTATAGATGAAATAATTTGCACTTTTTTATTATTGGCTTGCTTATCTAGTATTTGAGTATACGCATCACTTATAGAATATATTTCACTAAATCTGTTTTTTTCGACCAAAACTTTTAGAAAATTTAACAATTTTTCATCAATCTTACCGCTAAAAATATCGGAAGTTATTTCGATTTTTTTGCTTGTAGAAATAGAAGAATTTTCTAAAACTATCTTTAAATCAGGTGAAGTGTCTAGAACATCAATAACTTCTTCCAATTGGGTTAAGATTTTGCCACAATCGGTTTCAGCAGCAGAATAAAGTGCATTAGCGTAGTTTTTGGAAATTATTGAAATTTGTTTGTCTTTTTTCATTATAATTGCACCTTATCTAATTCTTCTAAACTTTCCTCAATAAATTTGTCATGCAAATCAGGCTTTTTAGATAAAATATCAATTATATTGCTTTTCGCCTGCTCGATAGAATTTTGAATAGCTAAATTCACTATATTATTAGAAATTTTCTTTTCTTCTATATCTAAAATTTTTGAAACATTTAGAATATTCTCAATGGATTTATTTGTAGAATTTTCTATTTGAGCTGTAAGTTTTTTTGATTTTTCAAGAGCATCATTTTCAAGTTTTTCAATTTCTTCAGGCAATTTTTCAATTTCGTTTTTTGCATTCTGTAATATATTTTCAGATTCGAGTTTTTGTTCGTTCGATTTTTTTATAGAATCATCTATCTTATTTATTGATTTTTCAAAGGAATCACCAAGATTTAGTTTAGAAACAATTAACCACAAAATCCAAACCATTAAAAGGAAATTAATGACATTTGATTCTAGAATATATTTGAATACAGATACAAAACTATGCATTTATACCATTTGTTCCTTTCAAAATTTTGTTGGTTATTGCACTAGAAATCTCATTTACAACTGAAGAATTTATTTCAGATTTAAGTTTGTTTTCCTTTTCGTGTAAGGCTTCTTTTTCAGATTGAATTTTAACTTTTGTTTTTTCACGATGGAAATTTATAACCCTATTTGAAACAGCTTGAGCATCATCAATTGCATGTTCAATCTTTTTTCGACATTCTATACGTACCTGTTGTAGTTTTTCTTCTTTTTGCACTTTGTAATTTTGAGCATTATCACTCAAGGATTTAGCATCTTCATAATTTTTAGAGATATATTCTTCTCTTTTTCTTATGATATTTAAAACAGGTCTATAAAATATCGTGTTCATAATGATCATGAACACTGCAAAACTTAACATTGCAACTAAAAATGTAGCATTAAATTCTATCATTCAAAAATCCTATTTAAATATAAGCATAATAGCTATAAATAACGCATAAATGGCAGTTGCTTCCGCTAAACCTGCACCAATAATGAAGTTTTTAAAAGCTTCTCCCTTAATTTCCGGCTGACGTGCAATCGCATCAAGCACACCTTTTGTTGCAATTCCAAGTCCTAAACCACCACCAATAGCACCAAAACCTATTGCTATACCGGCACCTAATTTTGCTAAATCTAATGTTTGTTCAATTGCCATAATTTTTCTCCTTATATATGATGGTGTTGAGCAAGTATGCCCAACCTACTATTTTTGTCTTTCACTCCTCTTGCACTGCCATAGATATATACGTTGTTGAAAGCAGTGTAAAGACTAGTGCTTGAATTAATGCTACAAACAATTCAAACAGCATAAACGGTAGTGGTAATACTACCGCAAACAGCCCGATAAACGTTGTTACAAGCATTTCACCTGCAAGAATGTTTGCAAAAAGTCGCAGTGCCAAAGAAAAAGGCCTTACAAAAAGTTCAAGCGTATCAACAAGAGTTATAATTATGCCGTCAATACTGAACCCCTTGAAGAAAAATTTTGAGCCATTAGCTTTGACACCATAATATATGTAGTATATTGAAACAACAATTGCCATTGCTGCTGTCATATTTATGTCGTTGTTAGGAGAAGCAAATTCTCCGTTTGCTAAATGAATAAGTTTCAAAGGAAGCTGACCAAAAAGATTTGCTGTTAATATAAACATGAACAATGTTAAAATAATTGCAATATGTTTTTGAGCATTATCATTTCCCATACTGGTTTTAGCAATATCATTAAAATATTTAATAACGCTTTCCCCCGCGAGCTGTAACTTATTAGGAACCATATTGAGATTTCTTGTCATAACAAATGCGACAAGAATTAACAGTATCATAGTGAACCACATAGTAAGAATTGTGTCCATATTAAATGATACATTATGCCCTAATATCGAAGTGGTATAGACCCAATGCTCCATATTGCTCCCTTCAGAAAGGTATACTAAAACAAAAAAAAAAAATTAGCAAACGTATTAATAATTTTTGTTTGTATTATAATTATAATGATCGTAAATTCTTGGTTAGAGGATATGATGAACGTTATAAGACTTGAAGAGACTGATTCTACCAATAATTATGCCAAATCTCATATAGGAAATTTGGTTGATAGAAGTGTAGTGCATGCTCTAAGACAAACCAATGGTCGAGGAAGATTTAACAGATCATGGGTCGATCTTGGAGATGGAAATCTTTTCTTTTCAATAGTGTTGAAACCATCTGAATATTTTAATTCTGTTTACACAAATATCACTCAATATGCATGCCTGAAGCTTGCTAACATTTTTGAAAATTATGGACTAAATGCAAAAATAAAATGGCCAAATGATGTCATGATTGACGGAAATAGAAAAATTTCCGGTATTTTGTCGGAAACTGTAATAGAAGCAGGGAAATTGAAAGGGATTGTTGTCGGTATCGGAGTGAATTTGAATTGTAAAAAAGATGATGTTAATAATATAAAAGGCAGGGTTGCAACCGCTTTAAATCTTGAAACCGGTTCACCAGTTAATATGGATAAATTCCTTGAAGAATTTTTGAATGAATTTTTCGCTGATTATGATGAATTTTTAGCCAAAGGATTTAATTATATAAGAAGTGAATATATTAAGAAAAGCTGTTTTTTGAATAAAGATTTGAGTGTTCAGGTTTTGAACGAGATAAAATTCGGTTATGCCAAGGATGTGAACGCTTCCGGCGAGCTTATTCTTGAAACTGCGAATGATAAAGATTTGGTACTTACAATAGGAGATATATTATGAATATGACAAGTTTAGAAGACGGATTGGCTTTACTTGCAATCGGTATGGGATTTGTATTGGCATTTTTGGTTCTTTTAATTATCGGAATGAACATTATGTCAAAAGTTGTTTTATGGTTGAACAAATTATTTCCTGAAGCCGTAGAGGAAGTAAAATCAACTGTCAAAAAAGCTGCATCAAATGTTGATGAAGCTATTGCTGTTGCTATTGCAGCTATTATGGCTAGAAAGAATTAACTAAGTATTACGAAAGGGAAAAATATATGAGTAAAAAACTTATCAAAGTTATGGATACGTCATTTAGAGACGGATTCCAATCAGTTTATGGAGCTAGAGTCTTCGTTGATGACTTTATTCCGGCATTGCAGTCTGCTGTAAAAGCAGGTTTGAAACATTTTGAAGTTGCAGGGGGTGCTAGATTTCAGTCACCTATTTTTTATTGCAATGAAAATGCATTTGAAACAATGGACAAAATTAGAGCTGCGGTTGGTCCCGATATTAATTTGCAATCACTTTCACGTGGTGTGAATGTTGTCGGTTTGGATTCTCAGCCTCGTGATGTTATTGATTTGCATGCAAAAATGTTTGCAAAACACGGTGTTACAACGGTTAGGAACTTTGATGCTTTAAACGATGTGAATAATTTACTTTATTCAAGCCAGTGTATTAAAAAACACGGATTAAAACATGAAGTGACTATTACTATGATGGAACTTCCTATCGGATGTACCGGTGCGCATGATGTAGAATTTTACGAAAGAGTTTTACGTTCAATTCTTGATGCCGGTATTGAATTTGATTCACTAGCATTCAAAGATGCTTCCGGAACTTCTGCTCCTCGCAAAGTTTATGAAACTGTTAAACGTACACGAGAAATTTTAGGTGAAGGTGCAGATATTCGTTTCCATTCACACGAAACAGCAGGAACCGGTTTGGCTGCATATTTAGCTGCATTAGAAGGTGGTGCAAATTGTATCGACCTTTCTATGAAACCGGTTTCGGGCGGAACGGCTCAACCGGATATCGTTTCCATGTGGCACGCTTTGAAGGGTACTGATTATGATTTAGGGATTGATGTTGAAAAGATTCTGGAAACAGAAGAAATCTTTAAAGAATGTATGAAAGATTATTTCTTACCGCCTGAAGCAATGTCAACTAATCCTATGATTATTCAATCACCGTTGCCGGGTGGTGCGTTGACAGCTAACACACAAATGCTTCGTGACAACAATTTGATGGATAAGTACCCGGAAGTTGTTGCAGCAATGAAAGAAGTTGTGGAAAAAGGTGGGTTCGGAACTTCTGTTACCCCTGTTTCTCAATTCTATTTCCAACAGGCATTTAACAATGTTATGTTTGGCAAATGGAAGAAAATTGCCGAAGGTTACGGTAAAATGGTGCTGGGATATTTCGGGAAAACTCCTTGTCAGCCTGATGGAGAAATCGTTAAAATTGCGGCTGAACAGTTGAATTTACAACCAACGACAGAAACCGTTGTTGATTTAAATGATAAAGATCCTGAAAAAGGTTTAGCTGTTGCACAAAAAAGACTTGAAGAAGCCGGTTTGCCGGTAAACGAAGAAAACTTGTTTATTTCTGCTGCATGTAAAGAAAAAGGTATTTTATTCTTGCAAGGTAAGGGAACAATCGGTGTTCGTAAAAACGAAGCTAAGACAGATGCTCCAGTGGCTTCTTCTAATGGTTCTAACGGCTATACAGTTACTGTTAACGGTAAAAAGTATGCAGTTGCATTGGAAGGCGGTAAGGCTACTGTTAACGGCAAGTTATATGACTTCTCCGTTAAAGACGGTATTGAAGCAAAAGCTGCAACTGGCGAAGGTACTCCTGTTAAAGCGGCATTACCTGGCAATGTGTTAAAGGTTTTAGTTTCAGAAGGTGATTCAATTGCAGAAGGAGATGTTATTGCCGTTGTTGAAGCAATGAAAATGGAAACAGAAATTAAATCGCCGGTTGGCGGAACTGTTAAATCAGTAGAAATTGAAGTTGGTAATAAAGTACAAACCGGTCAGGTTTTGGTAACAATCGGTTAAGGAGGCTGTAGATGGATATTAAAGAAGGTTTATTTAATCTATGGCAATCAACAGGAATCTATAACATGGTTTCTGCACCTGATCCTAATATTGCAGGTTGTGCCGAACAATTTTTACATCAATTTGGACATCCGATAATGCTTGTTATCTGTTTGTTCTTGCTTTGGTTAGGTATCAAAAAACAGTATGAACCATTACTTTTAGTTCCGATTGCGTTTGGCGGAATTTTATCGAATATTCCGTTTTTGGATCCGTCAGAAGCAATTGCCGGCCCTACGGGATTTTTGGGAATTATTTTTGAATTTGGTATTCATAAGGGATTATTCCCGTTGATAATATTTATGGGTGTTGGTGCGATGACAGACTTTGGTCCGTTGATTGCCAATCCTAAAATGGCACTTTTGGGAGGTGCAGCACAATTTGGTATATTTGGTGCTTTACTGATGGCACTGTGCTGTTTTGGATTTACCTTGCCGCAAGCCGGTGCTATTGGTATTATTGGTGGTGCTGATGGTCCAACGTCAATTTATGTTACTTCCAAGCTTGCTCCTGAACTTTTAGGTGCGATTGCCGTTGCGGCATATTCTTATATGGCTTTGGTTCCTGTAATACAACCGCCTATTATGAAATTATTCACAAATGCAAAAGAACGTGTTATTCAAATGGAACAATTAAGACCGGTAACAAAGCGAGAAAAAATCGTTTTCCCTCTGGTTGTTCTATTCATGTGTATAATTTTCTTACCGTCTGCTTGCCCATTAGTTGGAGCATTTACTTTTGGAAATTTATGCAAGGAATGCGGTTGCGTAGACAGACTTTCTGACACTATGCAAAACGCTTTGATCAATATTGTTACAATTTTCTTAGGTTTAACAGTGGGTTCAAAACTTTCTGCGGAACAATTTTTGACAGTTCAAACATTGTTCATTTTGGTTTTGGGAATTTTGGCATTCTCATTTGCAACAGCAGCAGGTGTTTTGATGGCAAAACTTATGAATGTTTGCGAAGTTGTTTTAGCAAAAATTCAACATAGAGAACCAAAACTTATCAACCCGTTAATCGGTTCTGCCGGAGTTTCTGCTGTTCCAATGGCAGCGAGAGTATCAAATAAAGTGGGTTTAGAGTACAATTCTCAAAACTATTTACTTATGCACGCTATGGGACCAAATGTATCAGGTGTAATCGGTTCTGCCGTTGCAGCGGGTATATTGCTAGCTCTATGCAAGTAGTAAAAATATAACGAGTAAAAAAGTCTCCTTACAACA
Source organism: bacterium (assembly GCA_017471365.1). GTDB lineage: Bacteria > Cyanobacteriota > Vampirovibrionia > Gastranaerophilales > Gastranaerophilaceae > Zag111. The sequence continues at coordinate 12,985 of JAFUUC010000029.1, read as the reverse complement.
AGGAGACTTTTTTATTATTTAACACCCCAGAATAAATTATAGGATTTATCGTTAACGTTTATCAATTTTTCAAGCAATTTGTCAAATACAAATTCATCCCTGCTTTCTGCTGCCTCTAAATTGCGTATTGGAACACTCAATTTTTGTTTTGTCAGTGCATTTTTGGCAACCATTTTGTGGATACCTTCGGCTAGGTCGTCTTCTATTCTCACTAAAACAACTGAACTTGGAAAAATATCCATAAATCTATCATAATTATCATATGTTTCAGCTCTACTGAAAGCCTTTCTTGCATATTTTTCAACTCTGGGATCTACGATAATCATTTTTGCCTCAAATTTTGGGGAATAAGATTGAATTTTACCAGCTTTCATAAATTTACCTTTCTGTTTTGTTCTTATTAAAACGATTAAAAAAAATTTTTGCTATTTGTTGTAAAATAGTCAGTATGAAAAAAGTTTACATTCAAAAATCAGAAATTTCTGACTACATAAAAAACTCCTTACAGGGCAAAGGTGTTGAGTTTACAGATGAAAACGATGCAGATATTATAGTTTATGATGATTTTAAAGGGAAAATTTCCGATAATTGTATAAATATTCATCCGTCTTTGTTACCTGCATTTGAAGGTGAAAATGCAATTGAGCGAGCATTTTCAGCCGGAGTCAAGGTTAGTGGTGTTACAATTTTAAAAGGTGATAAAATTATTGCTCAGTACCCTGTTTTAATAGGAATAGAAACTCATATGGATGAATTTATTCAGGACATAATTGACGTAGAAAAAAGGCTTGTACCTCCGGTTGTAGAAGCAGTGGTTAATGATCGGGTTTTTGATTTTCAAGATTTATTTCGAAATCCATGTTCACATAAAGGCGGATGTGGTGGCTGTAATCACTGTTCATAAAAAACTATTTAGACTGCTTATTTTCAAGTTTTTCCATTAATTTACTAAAAAACGGTTGTGAAGCGTAGTTTTTTGTACTGTTTGATTTATTTAGTTTGGAGGAGTAAAGTTCCTTTGTCTTTTTAATTTTTGCTTTATTCATACTATCTAAGTCTTCTTAATCCCAAGGGGGTAAGGCACAAATTGTCCATACAATTTTATACAACTTCCATTGGCTCTACTACAAAGTCAATTAAAAACGGTTGATTGTTATCAAAAGCTTTTGTCAAAGCTTTGTCAACATCCTGAATATTTGTTACTCTTAAAGCATTCATTCCGTAGCTTTGAGCAAGTTTTACAAAATCAGGATTTGATATCTTTGTTTGTGAATATCTTCCGTTACAACTTTTTTCTTGTAATTGTCTTACCATACCAAGATATCCGTTATTAATTATAAATATTTTTAAATTTAAATTATAATCTACGCAAGTTGCAAGCTCGTTTAAATTCATTTGAAATGAACCGTCTCCACTAATACATACAACCGGATTTGTGTCAGATGCTATACTAGCACCAATTCCGGCAGGTAAACCAAACCCCATAGTTCCTGATCCACCTGAAACAAGAATTTTGCGTCCTGATTTAAATTTTAAGTTTTTGACAGCAAAGAGCTGATGTTGCCCAACTTCACTTGTAAATATAATATTTTGATCTTTTGTAAAATCTTCAATCTTTTGAATAACTTCAAATGAATGAAGTAAATTAGTCCTTTTTTCAGGTTGAGTATTTAATTTTTTAAGTCCTTGAGCATAGTAAAGCCAGTCTTTAAATTGCCCTAAGGATAAAGATTTGTTCATTTCTATCAAAATATCTTTGGCGTCTGCAATGATAAAATTCTTAGGTTTTATAAATTTCGCAACTTCATCTTCATTAATGTCAATCTGAATAATTTTACCGTTCAAATCTGAATCGGAAAACATACAGCTAATTCTGTCATTAAATCTTGCTCCTAAGGAAAAAATTAAATCAGATTGTTTTAGTATTTCGTTAGCTGATTTATCCCCAAAAATTCCAATCATTCCAAAGTAATTTTCATCATCTTGAGGATATGATCCAAGTCCCATCATAGTAGATACAACAGGTATTTTTAATGTTTTTGCAAAATTATATAATTCGCCCTCAGCTCCAGAGTGGACAATCCCACCCCCTGCGACAATAACCGGATAAGAAGATTTTAATATTTTATCCAAAATCCTGTCAGTTTCATTGCTATCAAACTTTAATTTTGAAGATTTTATTTTTTGCGGACAAAACTCAACACTTTGAGAGAATATATCTTTTGCCATATCAACAACAACCGGTCCTTTTTTACCTGAAGTTGCAAGTGTAAATGCTTCTGTTAATGTTTTATTTATTTCGTTTGCATTTGTAATTTGAAATACTCTTTTAGTGCAAGACTTGACCATACCACAAATATCAGCCTCTTGAAAAGCATTTTTTCCTATCAAATCTTTAAGCACTTGCCCTGTAAGCACAACTACCGGATATCCGTCAAGATATGCGTTAACAATTCCGGTTATAGTATTTGTTGCTCCCGGTCCTGAAGTTACGAGGACGACACCGCATTTACCACTTGCTCTGGCATAACCTTCTGCTGCATGAACGGCAGCCTGCTCATGTCTTACTAAAATATGTTTAATACTTTTATCTTTATAAAGTTCGTCGTATAAATTAAGCACAACACCGCCAGGATAACCAAAAATGGTATCCACACCAAGGTTTTTCAGAGTTTCAATAACAACTTTTGCTCCGGTTAGTGTTTTTGTAGAATTTTGTGCCAACATGACAATTTATATTCCCTAATGACTCAATTTATCCTAGCACAGAGAAAAATTATAAGCAAGAAAAAGACCGGATTTTGTAAAACAAAATCCGGTCTTTTTCTTATTAATTAATCTTAGCTAGCCCTGCCTAATGTGAAAACTTTTTTCCAAAAAGTTTTTTGATTTGACCAGAATGTTTTTTGTTCTTTTACACTCTTTTCGTAAGCAGCTTTTTGTTCAGCAATTGCTTTTTCTCTTGCTTCTTGCTGTTTTTTAAGTTCTTTTTGTCTTTTTTCAGCAGCTTTTTGTTGGTCTTTTTGAGCTTGAGTAATACTGTTTTCTGCTTTTGTAATGTTGTTTGCAGTATTAGTCAACCAGTCACTAACCGGATTTGCTTTAACTGCTGGAGCTGCAATTGTTAATACTGCAACTGCAATAAGTGATACTACTAATTTTTTCATTCTTCTTCTCCTTTCTCACTATTTGAGGTCATTGACTCTAATTTATTTTTCTTAACTTCTAATCTGTGATTTAAAAATTCCAAATCCCTTGTGTACTTAGTTTTTCGTCTTTTTAATTTTTGAAGTTTTTTTTCATTTTTTATAAGAGTATCAGTTTTCTCGGGTTTATCAGTACTTTTTGCTAATGCTACAATCGGCAAGCTCATTAAAAATACTAAAACTAAACATATAAAACTCTTATGCATAACAAAAATTTAAATCAAAAATTAATATTTTTCAATAATTTCTTCGATTCCTTTTTTTGCGACATTAAAAATTTCTATCATTTTTTCGTATGAATAAGGTTCTCCTTCTGCGGTTGTTTGAAATTCAATAATTTTCCCGCTTTTAGTTAATACAATATTTGAATCAACCTGAGCATTTGAATCTTCTTGATAGTTTAAATCAAGACAAACTTCACCATTGACAATTCCTGCTGATATTGCAGCAATTGGTTCAATTATTGGATTTTCTCGGATTTTGCCCTCTTTTAAAAGTTTTTCTACAGCATCTTTTAAGGCTACATACGCACCGCAAATACTTGCCGTTCTTGTTCCACCATCAGCTTGAATTACATCTGCATCTATAGTAATTGTCAAATCCGGAATCTTAGTCAAATCAACACATGCTCTCAAGCTCCTACCGATAAGCCTTTGAATTTCTTGAGTTCTTCCTGAAATTTTTGTCCTTTCTCTTTGGCAGCGTGTCGAAGTCGAAGATGGTAAAAGCGAATATTCGGCTGTTAACCATCCCCTTGAATCTTCTTTATCCATCCATTTCGGTTTCCCTTCTTCCACTGAAGCCGTAGTGATGACTTTAGTATCACCAAATTCGACTAACACAGATCCCAATGCATGTTTTGTATAATTTTTAGTAAATTTTATAGATCTTGTTTCATTGTTTTTTCTACCGTCAAATCTCATAATTTAGCCCTCCATATCGTAGTCCCACATATAAATTTGCCCGCAGTACCGGCAAACTGCATGTTCATTCATAAATCGTAAGTCCGGAACAAATACATATCCGTCTACTGTAATTTCGATTTCACCTTTATCATTGTAGCACTGTGAAAAAGATCGTTTGCCCTGATAGTCGGGAGAAAACATTAGTTCAAATTTATCTTTCGATTTACAATTTCGGCAGATAAACATTATTTTTCCCTCTTGTTTGAATTTTTTTCTGTTTTTAATTCAGAAAGAGTTTCATACCATAATGTCCAACAAATACTTCTTATAGGTAACGTCAAACCTGCTACAATAAATGATAAAATTGTATAAAATATCCAACCTGAAATCTTATCAGGAGTTATAATATCCATTTTTATATAAACTAATACCTTATTTACAAAATCTAAAGGAATTTTATTACTGATAAAATCAAATAGATGACATACAGGTTCTGTCAAATTTAAATAATCGAAAATTACCGTAACACCTTCCGTAATTAAAAATATTGAGAAAAACCCAAGAATAAGCATTAAAATACAAGTTCTAAGCCAATCTCCTTTAATTAATGAAAAACTGCGTTTAAAACATTCTTTTATCGTTAAATCTGCTTCAAATGTAAAAACCTGAAATATAAGTATTAGATAAATCCACAATATAAAAGCCGGTATTATGAAAAAAATACTGCTCCCGATAGCAGTTAAAATTCCAATAACTAATAATAAACCAATAAATTTAAACGATCTTCTTGTGGCTACTTGTCTGTGTGATTGAAAATCGTAGACTTTGCCCGTTGTTAAAGCTCCTTCAGTCATGGAGTTTAATGCTACATATGCAACCATATAATCCCAAAATGCCTTCATAAAAATTAATAACCCCGGAAGTGCCAATAAAAATATTAACAGTAGTGCTGAAGATATACCGGTACTTTTTTGTGCTATTTTATCTGCTAAACCTAATGTTAGCCCAAATGAAAGTGTAATACCAATTAATTGCCCAAAAACAGGAAATAGCATATATAAAAAGAATTTATCAATATTAGAAAAATAAATTCTAATCCCATCTGCAAGAGTAAACCAAATACTATTCTTAAATCTATCTTTAGACATTAATTCTCCTTTGTAATACGATGATATTATAAAAATGATAAACTATAAAGAACTCATTCAAAATTTCACAAAAGAAGACTACAAAAACAATTTACTTAATCTTCATTTGCACACAACTTACTCAGATGGTGAAGCTGATTTTCAGGATTTAATAAAACAAGCAAAAGAAAAAAACTTTAAATATATTGCAATTAGCGACCATAATACAATTCAAGGTCATAGAGATTTTAAAGATAAAAAACTTATTCCTGCGGTAGAATTTGATGTCTGGTATAAGTATATTTTTCTGCACCTTCTTGCATATGGAATAGATCCGAATGCAGAATGCATGGAAAAATTTTATGCTAAAAGTAAAAAAGAAACAGAAAAAGACATTGTACGTTTTTTTTCACACCGAAATATTAAAGAGTTAATTAAAGCAATACACGAAGCAGGGGGAATAGCCGTCCTAGCACATCCTGCGTGCTGCTGGGCTTTAAATATGGAAAAATTTGTTTGTGACCTGGTTAAAATTGGACTTGATGGAATTGAAGTTTACTATCCTTACCCGCGTTGGAGAAAATATCTGCGTTTTGCTCCAATAGAAAAAATTAATAAAATTGCTGAGAAATTCAATCTTATAAAGACTGGCGGCAGTGATTTACATTCAAAATATTTATGATTTTTTAAGCTTTTTAGCATGCTTGTAAATATAAACACAACCAAGTACAAAGCAGCTAACTATAATAATTTCATCAAATTTGTGCCATAAAGGTAAAATGTCTTCTAAATGTTCTCCAAGTTCGACCCCAAGTTTAATTAGGGCATAACTCCAAATTAAAGACCCCAAAAATGTTAAAGGGAAAAATATTTTCTTTTTAGCTCTCAAAATTCCCGCAGGAAGTGATATGAACGTTCTTATAATTGGCAGCATTCGGCACAAAAAGAATGCCCAATCGCCGTATTTTTCGACCCATTTATCAGCATTTTCCAAATCTTCTTTTGTAACAAAAAAATATTTACCATATTTTTCTATAAATTTTCTCCCGCCAAAACAACCTATGTAATAAGAAGGTATGGAACCGATTAAGCAACCTACTGCACTCGCCCATGCTGCTATATGAAAGTTCAGTTCTCCTTTTGACACTAAGTAGCCTGCAAAAGGCAACGTCGCTTCACTTGGAATTGGCACGTTACAAGACTCTAATGCCATTATTCCCATAAGTCCCAATGCTCCCATAGAAGAAATTGTTTCCTCTAACCAATTTATTATCGTAGCTAGTAATGTATCAAACATAAAATCTCTCCATTTGATAGGTTAGCATAAATAAATAAAAAATAAAGACTTTATCAAAATGATAAAGTCTTTATCAGTAAAAACTAATTTTAACAAACTATTTACCGTTAACAATAGTTTTGAATTTTTTACCAGCAGAGAAAGCAGGAACTTTCTTAGCAGGAATCTTCAATTCTTTACCAGTTTGAGGATTTCTGCCGATTCTAGCAGCTCTCTTGCGAGATTCAAAAGTACCAAAACCAACTAAAGTTACTTTTTTACCTTTAGCAACTGTTTTTTGAATAGTGTCAACTAATGCTGACAATACTTCAGCAGCTTCTTTTTGAGTAACGTTAGCTTGCTTAGAAACTTCTTGTACCAATTCTTCTTTGTTCATAATAAAACTCCTTTTCTTTTATGTACATGACTCATTATATAGGAAGTTTTATGTCATGCAAGTATTTTAACACTTTTTAACAAACAAAACATCTTTATGGTGGATATTTTATTGTTTTTTCAACAAAAAATGCAACTTTGAAAATAAAAACGGGTATCCGGCAGTAATGAAGAATCCTACGGTAAATAAAGATACAAACGTGATTTTGTAGTCATGAATACCGTGAAAAAATATCGGATACATTATCTTAAACAAAATAAGCATTATTACCATGCCTATAAATCCTCTGATTACGCGGGAATAAATGCTACCTTGTTTGGGGTCAAATCTTAAAAATTTTGCACACAACAAAACACCGTTTGTAATTCCTACAATCCAGCCCATATAAACTACCATAATATAAATTGCATGCGTTGGATCGACCAGAACTTTGCCATTTACAAAATCCTGCGGATAAGATTTTGTAATGACGTAATAAAGGGTAATTAATGCTACAAGATCAATTATAGCCATGACATATAAATATCGATTTTTGTCTTTTTCACACCAATTTAGTAGTTTATCAACTGCAAAAATACAAATTAAGCCGATAAAAAGACTTACGATGACATCTTGGGGTGTATGAACTCCAACATAATTTCTTGAAAATGCAATCAAAAGTACCAGAATAATCAATATTGAGCAAAGGACTTTGTTTTTTCTAACCAGGTATGCCATACCACCCCACGAAGCTGCCGCCATTGCAGTATGTCCGCTTGGAAAGGAATATCCTCCAGAGGCTTGCAAAGCAGATTCAATTGGTTTAACTTTGTTGTCCAAAATCCAAGGTCTGTAAACACATCCCACCATTTTGAAAAGTTTTGCAAAATATAGTCCAAAAGAGTTCAAAGTGAACAAATATATTCCTGCTCTAAAATCAACACACCAATAAATTAAACACATAAATAGCGTTGGGAATAAAAGTTCTCCGAGTGTTGTGATTTCAAGGAAAAAGTTATCAAACACCCCGCCGGTTTGTATTCTGATATTTTGTAAAAATAAAAGAAAATCTATTTGTGGAGCAATCAAGCCCTTTGCCATTAACATTTCATGAATCACAACTATACTCCCTAAACTAAAAATAAAATTCGGCACTAAGGACTCTGCCGAGCAAAACAATCCTGTGAATTGTTTTGCGAGAGGTAGTAATTCTTAGTGAGAATTTATTCGAACTTAGAATTACTTATGAATCTAAAGAATTTTTAACAAAAAATTCTTTAGTGAAATTCCTCAACCTCCATAATAAAATAGATCAGACTTCTGTCTTGAGCTATTTTATTGGCGGCGGTAAGGGGAATTGAACCCCTGTTTGGAGAATGAGAAACCCCTTACAGTGCCGTTTTCATGTAAAATAGTACGTCAATTCGTACAAAAAAGCAACTTATTTAAACTTATGTTATCACTCGTAAATATAAAACAGGTACATATAGGGTACACGATTTTGAGTGAATTTCTTACAGAAAATGTATAGTTATTGTAACATGAAATTAAAATATGAGATTGACAAATACGTAGGTCTGACCTACAATATAAATAGGAAATCAATTTATGGAAAAACAGATTATACATTACTATACTGTAACTGGTGAATGTCCGTATAATGACTGGTTTGAAAGTTTGGATAAATCAATACAATTAAGAGTCGATAAGCGTGTTGAAAAACTAAGGCAGGGTATATATGGCGACCACCATTGGTTACAGAAATCTGAATTATCGGAACTCCGCATGGATTTCGGCAAAGGATACAGGATATATTACTATGATATAGATAACACTATAATCCTGTTTGTTGGTGGAAGCGAAAAGAAAGACCAAAAGAAAGTTGTAGAACAATGTAATGATTACTTCAAAGACTTCATAGAAAGGAACTCATAAGATGTTAAATAAAGAGAAATTACAACAATATATACAGAATGCACCAAATTTTGAAACAGACCTTATAAACCGTCTGCAAGATAAAAACTATCAAAAGGACTGGTTAGAACTTACCTTGAATGAATTTCTAACAGACGGCGATTTAGACACATTCATCAGATGTCTGACAGATGTCGTTAAAGCACGTGTAAAATCAAGCGGTCGTGGAGAAATCACAAGACTTGCAAAGGAATTAAAGATAGACCGTAGCAATTTATCTGAAATAGTAAACGGTGATAAACAACCACGACTAGAAACGGCATTTAAACTATTGAATGGACTTGGTTTTAAGTATGATATTAAATTAAAATCTGCATAGTTACATTATATATTAAGGAAAACTTGCACCTTTTTTATTAGGTTTTAAAATCACTGATTTTTCTATACCATTAGGAGTAATTTGTTCCGAGTAAAAAATAACTTCTTTTTCCTGTGGCGACTCATTTTGTGTCGTTTCTCGTTCCGTTTTCAATTCTTCATAACTTTTATATGGCTTATTATTTATTCTATCAAGTTCTTCTTGAGAGGTTTCGAGATTTTTACTCTGAATAATATTATTTATATTGGATTGAAAAGGGAATAATTTGCCTACTCCTACTACTCCTAATTTTACATCAAAAGCCATACTAAGAATTGGTATAATAAAAATAGTTAATATTGGAAGTATAAAACCTCCTATAAAAATGACCGCTAACTTTTTGTTTAGCCCAATATTTGCAAAGTTTTTAAATATATATCGTATTGCCAATTCAATCAAAAATATAATTAAGCTAATAACCGCCAATATTATTATTGCAACAATGTGGTATATCCATATAGCAAATGTTCCAAGTCCTGATGACCCAAATTCTGACGCTAATGGAAAACTTAAACCCAACGCAGTAATTGATTCTATATAGAATAAAATAGATATGACAAACAAAGTATAATAATTAATATTAAGGCATGTACCATTTTTAGTATTAGGGTTTAAAGATTCTTGCATAAAATATACTCTCAAAAGGCTCTATTTTATTATATCGGCGGTAAGGACTCTGCCGAGCAAAACAATCCTGTGAATTGTTTTGCGAGAGGTAGTAATTCTTAGTGAGAATTTATTCGAACTTAGAATTACTTATGAACCAAAAGAATTTGTTAAAAATTCTTTTAGTGAAAATTTCACAACCCTGATATAAAAAAGTCTAGGCTTTTGCCTTAGGCTTTTTTATGGCGGCGGTAAGGGGAATTGAACCCCTGTTTGGAGAATGAGAATCTCCCGTCCTAACCACTAGACGATACCGCTATACCTAGCAAAGTTATCTTATAAGAAATATTTTTTATTTTCAAGATCCATTTTTTATATATAATAAAATCAATGACAATAAAAGAAAAAATATACGAGTTATTAGAGCAAGAAATCACCCCTGAAGTTGAACTTGAATTAAGGGAACTTATAAAGCCATACAAAGAAGGTTCAATTGGGGTATGCCAAATTAATCCGATAGTTGGTGACATTGAATACAATGCAAGAAAAATTGTTAAATATATTTCGCATGCTACAAACATTGGGCTTGATGTTGTGGTTTTCCCGGAACTTTCTCTTATGGGATATCCTATAGAAGATACAATAGACAGACATCCGATAATTGTAGAAGAAAATATAAAATGGCTTAGTGAAATTGCAAAAATCACAAAAAAAACAACAGCTTTAGTTGGTTTTGTAGAATTTAATCCTCAAAAAGAAGGGAAAAAATATTATAATTCGGTAGCAGTTATGTCTGAAGGTAAAATTCAAAATATTGTTAGAAAATTATTGCTGCCTACGTACTCAGAATTTAATGATTATCGATATTTTGAACCCTCAAAACAAGTTTCTAAATGTGAAAATATCAACGGTTTGAAATATGGTATTTCTATCTGCGAAGACTGTTGGAATAACTCAGAATTTTTTAATGGCAGTATTTTATACCATACAAATCCGATAGAAGAATTATCCAAAGAAAATCCGGATGTTTTTATAAATTGTTCAGCTTCGCCTACACGGGCGAAAAAAGAACAATTAAAACATAATATGCTTTCTTTTATTGCAAAAAAATATTCTACACCGTTTGTATATGTAAATCAAGTTGGAGCAATCGATAATATTTCTTTTGACGGTTCAAGCAGAGTTTTTGATGAAAATGGTAATTTGTTAGCACGAGCAAAATCTTTTGAGGAACAATTTTTAATTGTAAACCCGAGAAAAGGTTTGGGAAAGATCTATCCACTTGCAAAAGGTCTGGAAAAAACTCTTACCGAAGCCAAAGCTTATACACTTGAATATGAGCCAGATTTAGAGAGAACTTATAAGACAATTATTCAAGGTATACGAGATTATTTCAGGAAAACAGGTTTTGAGCGTGCAGTTTTAGGTTTATCCGGTGGACTTGATTCTAGTGTGTGTGCTGTATTACTGGCTGATGCTCTGGGTAGTAAAAATGTTTTTGGTATTAGTATGCCTTCAAAAATTACAAGTGATGAAAGTAAAAACGATGCAAAAATTTTGGCACAAAACCTCGGAATTAATTTTGCTCAAATCCCGATAAAAGATATGGTTACGACGACAACAAATTGTCTTGATGAATTGTTTAAGACCGTGGAAACCAAATGGAATGGTCGGTATAAAGAGTCTTTTACTTCGGATAATATTCAGGCTCGTTCAAGGGCTATGTTTTTGTGGGGTGTAAGTAATGAATTTGGCAAATGTTTACCAATTGCTACTTCTGATAAATCAGAACTTTACATGGGCTATGCAACTATAAATGGCGATATGTCCGGGGGTTTTGCTCCTATTGCTGATGTTCCGAAAACAAAACTGTTTGCATTGGCAAAGTGGTTGAATGAAAATCGTTCAGTTAAGAATGCAATACCGGAGACAATTATACTTAAAAAACCTGGGGCAGAACTTGCCATTGACCCTAAAACAGGTAAAGCACTGATTGCAGAAGATGCGTTGATGCCTTATGAATTTTTAGATGAGATTATTTGGCGTATTGAAAATAAGAAAGAGAGCTATAATGATATGCTCGATTCAGAGTTTTTGTACGAAAGAAATAATTCTGTTACAGGGAAACAAAAAATTGAGTGGCTCAATAAATTTTATCGTAGAATGTCTTTTGCACTATATAAATGGTCAATTTTACCGCCGTCAGTCATTGTTGATTCTCGATCGATAAACAAATGTGACTATAGACAGCCAATAACTTCTTCACATATAAATTACAAAGGTCTAAGTGAAGAAGCTATTGAACAAAAAGTTAGAGAATTTTTAAATAATTAAGTATTTAAATTCAGGATGACAGCAAAAACTCCCCTTCCTAGCTAGGGAGGGAGTACGGGTGGGTGGTTTAATTTAGCACAAAGGTCAAAAATTCTAAACTTACTGGTTTAGTAACCCATCCCCGTCCCTTCCCTGACAAGGGAAGGGAGCAGTACATTATTTTTTCTTCACTCGGGAAGGGTGTTTAGTTATCTGCTAGGCAAACGAACCTGAGACCGGAGCCACCGCGACCGCCGTCGTCATCACCGTCCGTGCCACCACTGCTGAAGCCGCGGTAGCGAGAGCGATTGCTCGTACTCGAGGTCTCCTCTGACGACCACAGGCCGAAGCTCGAAACAGAAGAAGGGTCAATGCCCAGTTTTGCTACCTCTGTAGTATCCCAGCTTGCGTTTTGGGTACCTTGATATGCACCTACGCTTGAGAGGCTTGGGTATACTGCTTTTGCTATGTTCGCCAGTTCTGTCATGGTAGGTAAGTGTCCACCCATGTCTCTACACGTTACCAATGCTCCTACCCAGTAGTCACTTTCTCCTGAGTATGGGCAGTGAGTAATTTCAGGATACTTAGAGTTTCCTAAGTAAGTTGAACAATCCATTGCCGGTGGAGATGTTAGTCCGTCTGTTTGTTTAATAATATTATAACCTGCTATTGTAGCTATAGTTGCAGCTTGGGTTTCACTGCCTCCACCTCCGCCGCCTTCGGCTGCTATAATATTAATTGTTCCTCCATTGAATGCTGTTAAATCTTTTCCGTATTTATTTGGTGTTCTACTACCATTTAAATCATAGATACCGGCGACACATGGATGAATTGTCTTATTCTT
>JAFUUC010000028.1 GCA_017471365.1 bacterium | reverse complement strand
CACTGAATGAAGTTGTACTACCGTCACAGATCTTTGTAATCTTCATGTATTTAGATAATTCTTCTACAAATTCAGCAGTAGAAGAATAAGTATTGTTTACTCCGCCGTGCAGATCGAGCATTTTGATACCCTGGAATAACTGTGCACGAGTAACTTTAATTTGATTTTGATCTACTTTTTCGTTCACTTTTGTAATCAACGTTGGCAAAGTTAATGCAGCGACTACGCCGATGATTGCAAGGGTGATTAAAACTTCGGCTAAAGTAAAGGCTTGTTTAAAATTTTTCATTTTACCTCCATTGTAAATTTGTTTATAATAAAAACATTATATAATATTCACTATATGAATATATTATGGATTATTTGAATATAAATGTCAAGTGGCTATACTTAGAAAATGAGCGATTTTGCTAAGACATTGATCACTGATATGGATAATCGGGCGATATTAAAAATTCTTACAGCACGTGATTATTCGACTCAACTTAGTGTTCTTGAGCAGCTGAAAAACAAATGTGGAGTGATTATTCCACAACCAACCTTTTCAAATAAAATTAAAAGAAACGGTTTGAAAGTCAGTGAACTGCAAATGATTTGCGAACTTTACGGTTATGATCTTGCTCTTTGCCCAAAACAAAATTTTTAAGAAAAAAACTGGCACTAACTATCAAAGCCAGTGACCAGTTTTTACCCTTACTCAATCTGCAAGGAAGTTAAAATGCCCTGCGGCAAGTCGGACAAGGATTGTCCATGTACTGAATTGTTCTTGAACAATTCGGGCAAGTGTCGTAGATTATAGGCATAGGTTCGGCACAGCCTTGACCTTGGATTACCACAGGTGCTGCATAACCGGTTGATTCGCCGTATCTGATTTTAACACCATGTAGTTTTTCACATTTTGTTAGTTTAGGGGTCTCACAGCCGCAACCGTCACCTCCGAATCCACGACCAAAGTTCGTGAACGGGTTTAGACTCCCTAAACCGTTGTAAGTCCAAGCATGTGCCGGAGCTGCCAACATCATACACACTGCCATTAATGCAAATATCTTTTTCATAAGTACCTCCTATCGGTTAACTGGTTACATTTCAATTCTAAAAGTTTTAATTTATTTTCAAATACCCAAAAGTACAAATTTTTATACGACAAAATCACTAGTACAAAAGCATAAAAAACGAACTCTCAGTATTTCTGAGAGTTCGTTTTTTATTTTTTTTAAGCTAGAACTACTTAGCTACGCTTGCATCTTCAAGCAAGATAACTTGAATTTCTTCGCCTTCTTTAGCACTGTAGTTCAAACCAGGAGTAACCAAACCTGTAATCAAACCAACACCTGCACCTACAGGAGTACCGATAGCAATACCGGTTCCAACTTTGTCAGGATCAGGGATGAATGAGAAGCCAACACCTGCACCTGTACCAACAGCAGCACCGCCAACTGTGTACAATGCAACTTTACCGGCTGTCATCCAAGGACCTTCTTTCAAAGCATAATCTTTGTAGAATGGTTTTGCACATAAGTCAGTTGTTTTTCCACTAGGATCAACAACTTTGTTGATTTGAACATAAGCTCTTGCATTTTTGTTAAACCATTGTGGATCTTGAATATTCAATACATTTCCGTAGAATGTAGAACCAGCCGGGAATAACAATGTACCTTCTTCAGTAACGATATCTTCGTCATTTCTGAAAGTTACGCAATCGCCTGCTGCATGCAACTTAGATTTGAATGCTTCATTAAATTCAACTTCCAACACGTTACCTTCTCTGATAATATTTCTCAAATTAGTGATTGTAACTTCGTTTGAAGGAGCTTTTTTAGAAACGTTCAAATGTTCTGTTCCAAGAACTGTTTCTGTAACACCTTTGTATTGAGATTTAACAAGGTGTAATTTTTGGCTTAATCTGTATAACAATACAGCAGCTTCAGCTCTTGTCAAATCTTCAGTAGGTCTCAAAGCCAATTCGTCTGGATGATTTACGTATATACCGTAAGACAATGTTTTAGCGTATACGTTCTTAGCCCATGCCGGAACCTTTGCAGCATCAGTATACTTAGAAAGAATACCTTTGTTAACTGCTCCGTCAATTGTAATATGGCTGATTACTGATTGAGCTTCGTCTCTCAAGATAGAACCTTGAGGTCTAAAAGTTCCATCAGGATAACCATAAACAAGACCTAACTGTTGTGATCTTGCGATTGCATCATGGTCTGCACCTGATTTTGCTACGTCAGAAAATCTAACGTCAGTGTTGATTGCAAGATTTTCATCGCCCAAAACTTTTAATAAAGCTGTAACGAAATCAACCCTTGAAATTTTTTCTTCAGGATTAAAGTTTCCGTTTGTTAAATACATTACAGAATTACCTACAACTGAAGAAATTTCTGTTTGTGCCCAGTAAGCTTGATCTACATCATTGATACCGGCATATGCTAAAGCCGGAACTGTTGTGATAGAAAGCATACCTGCAACTAATAAACCTGCTAGTAATTTTTTCATTTTTACTTCCTCATTCTTTCCTATTACTATCTAGTAAACCAACATCGAGATCATTATATTACAACAAAAAAAAATTGTAAAGGGTATTAATAAATTATTTACTTTTTTTTATAGAAATCTTCAGGATGTGCTGAGTTTGACGTTATAATGTCATAGTACTCGTTTTTGTCTATATTGACTCCCATTGTTTTGGGGTCACAATATTTTTTTTTGTTCTTGTTTAAAAGTTTTTTATAATCACTACTCATATTCTTAGGCTAGCATAAATAACCAAATATTAACAATTATATACATACTTGTTGTATCATGCTTGCAAAATAAATTTCTTTATTATACTATTCATGTTACGAACGTGCGTCGGTGTGCTTTTGTTGTGGGAAAAGCTGAAATAGCACCGATTAAGGAATTACAAAGTTAAGTAGCAGATTAGAAATATAAAGGAAGCAAACAATGAATAATCCTATTATTGATGAATTAGAAAAAAGTTACATGGGAAAAGAACTCCCTGAGCTTAACTCAGGTGACACTGTAAAAGTTTTCGTAAAAATTATTGAAGGAAACAAAGAAAGAGTTCAGGCTTTTGAAGGAACTATTATCAAAAAACACGGTTCTGGTTTGAACAAAACAATTACCGTTAGAAAAGTATTCCAGGGTGTTGGTGTAGAACGTGTATTCTTGATTAACTCTCCAAGAATTGATAAGATTGAAGTTCTTAGACGTGGAGATGTTAGACGTTCAAAACTTTATTACTTGAGAGAACGTTCAGGTAAAGCAACTCGTATTAAGGAAAAAATTGAAAAGAAATAACAATCATATTCACTGGTATCCCGGTCATATAGCAAAGGCTGAGAGAAAGCTCAAAGAACAGCTATCTTTAGTGGATGCCGTGATAGAAGTTGTTGATGCAAGAATACCTTTATCAAGTTGTTATGACAATATTTCGGGGCTATTGAAAGATAAGCCCCGTTTTTTGTTGGTTAATAAATCCGACCTAGTCGATAAAAATGAATTAGACAAATTTATTAATTTGCTGAAAAAAACACAAAAAATAGAAGTCATTTCAACAAACAACAAAAATAATAAAGATCTAAATCTTATTATAAAAACGGCTATAAAACTTTCAGAACCTCGTATACAATCAATAATAGCAAAAGGGCTTTTACGTCGCCCTGCAAGAATTATGGTTGTGGGACTCCCAAATGTTGGAAAGTCCACTATTATTAATAGATTAACTCGATCTTCAAAAACAAAAACAGGTGCAAAAGCCGGTGTAACACGTCAACAACAATGGGTTAGAATTAACCCTCAATTGGATCTTTTGGATACGCCTGGTATTATCCCTATGAGCCAACCCGATCAAATAAGAGCTACAAAACTTGCTTTTGTAAATTCTGTTGGTGATAATGCCTATTCAAATGATGTTATTGCAACAGAGTTATTGAATATGCTTAATGATAAACAAATTGCTATTTTTAAAGAGTTTTATAAAGTTTCATCTGATACAGATTTGACAATTGATAATATTGCAATCGAACGAAAATGGCTAAAACCAGGAGGAAGTCCGGATATAGAAAGAACTTCAGGGTACATTTTACGCGATTTTAGAGAAGGTAAAATAGGAAAATTTATTCTCGACGAGATCGAAACTTGAATTTTTTTTGGCATAGTATAAAATATATTACATAAATTAAAAAACAGGAATTTTATATATGATCAAAACTGAATATTTAGAAAGAGCTAAGGAAGTTTTAACATCTTCAAGATTTGTGAAAGCGTGTTACCTTATACTTTTTACTTTCGCAGTTACAGCGATTATTGCTTCACAGAATTTCTTTTTCCAAAGCATCATTGAGAATGGAATAAGTAAAAAAGATATTATTGCTCAAAAAACTTTGATAGTTGAAGATGTAAAACGAACAGAAATGCACAAAAGAGAAGTCGCTCAAAAAGTTGAACCTATTCTTGTGCCGGCTGAAGATGATTTCATTAAGTCAAATTTAGAAACTCTGCAAAATTCTGTAATTCAAATTAGAAAAAAAGATTCTACCGAATTCGAGAAGAAAGGTGATTTAAGCATTCTTTTTGATTTATCGGATAACCCTAAAAAAGATTTTATTTTAGATTTTTTATTACATGTTGACGATGCAAGTCTTAGAGAAGCTTTTGATAAGGCATCCTTGTCATTGGTTAACATTCTACAAGTAGGAATTACAGAAAGCGATTATGAAAAAGGTTTAATTAAAAATCTTATACAAAATAATTTGGTAAGCAATGTTTCAAAACGACAGGTAGCAGTTATCACTGCTCTTTTGGAACAGGTAATTGTACCTAATCTTGTTATCGATGATGCAGCTACTGAGATAGCTAAGATGAACGCTCAGGATTCTGTAAAACCCTACAATGTCACATTCCAAAAAGGGGACAAGATTGTATTTGAAGGTGAACCTGTAACAAGACTTAAACGTGATGCATTAAGACAGGCTGGTTTCAATGTGTACGAACTTAATTGGCAAGGGATTTTGTCTATTTATATTCTTGTTTTGCTTGTAACAATAATTTTTCTTTCATACATAAAATTTTTTGAAAAGAAATTTATAGAAACAAGGTATATGGCTCTTTCAGGAATGCTTTCCATTGTTGCTTGTACAATTGCTGTCGTGTTACCCACGGGATTTTCTCCATATATACTACCAATTCCGGCTGTAATTATTATTGGTGCAATATTTTTAAATCCTCGTATAGCTTTTGTTTTATCGACTTTAATTACCCTTGTTTTAACAATTGGGATACAATATAACGCTCAATTTATTATAGTGTTTGTCATTTTATCTTTAATTGGAATGATTACTATTTCAAAAATTCGTTATACAAGAAGATTCGATATGATATCCGTAGGTTTCAATTTAGGAGCCGCTGGCGTATTGATAATGTTGAGTTTATATTTTATTGATAAATGTCTTATCGATGTAAATAATTACTTAATTTTGCGTGATTGTATTTTCATATTTATAAACAGTATAACAAGTTCAATTATAGCACTTGGTGTTTCTCCTTTGTTAGAGGGAACGTTCAAAATTATTACTCCATACGGATTGGCAGAACTTGGTGATCACAATCAGCCGTTATTAAAACGCTTACAAATAGAAGCTCCGGGAACTTATCATCATAGTTTGATGGTTTCGACTCTTTGCGAAGCCGCAGCAGAAGCAATAGGTGCAGATCCTATTTTAGCCAGAGTTGGAGCTTTCTACCATGATATCGGAAAATTAAAAAGACCATTATTCTTTGTAGAAAATCAATCTTATTTCAGTATTGAAAACCCGCATAACAGTTTGACTCCGAGATTAAGCAAAATGGTTATTACTGCTCACCCAAAAGACGGTGTTGATCTCGCTAAAGAATACCGATTACCAAGTATTATAAACGATTTTATTCTTCAGCATCACGGTGAAGGTATTGCAAAATACTTTTATAATCAAGCATTGCAAGAAGAAGGAGCGGATAATGTTAAAGAAGAACAATTCCGCTACACCGGTCCTAAACCCAATAGAAAAGAAACAGCGATACTTATGCTCGCGGATGCTGTGGAATCTGCTGTTCGTTCCATGAAAGGTGCTACAACCGAAGAAATTGAACAAATTATTGATAAAATTATCGTAGAAAGACTCAATGACGGACAGCTAGAAGATAGTCCGTTAACACTAAAAGATATCAAAATTATCGCCTCCACGTTCAGCCGAATTTTAAGAGGTATGCAACATAACAGAATTAAATATCAGGAAAATATTGCCGAGGAGTTTAAGAAAAATAAAATTGAAATTCCTCCAAAAGCACTTGATGAAGATTTGGAAAAGAAAATTAAAGAACTTGAAATTTCTAAACCTAAAACCCTCAAACCGAAAGATCAAGATGACTAAACTTAATTTAGATTTTGAAAACACTTATAATAGTTGGAACGTAAGCAAAAATGAAGTTATTGATTGTGCCGAAAAAATTTTTAACTACTACATGAGTTGTCCCGAAATTTTACACGAGTGCTGTTTGAAGGATTATAATTATAGCAGTGTGGCTTTTGATTTTTTGTTATGTTCCGGAACTCAAACTCACGAAATAAATAAAGAATACCGTAATAAAGATTATCCGGCGGATATAATAACGTTTGCAGTCTTTGCTGACTCTCCTGAAGAAGAAAGATTCGTTTTAGATTTTGAAATTAATTTAGGTGAGATTATAATAGCATTAGATAAAATTACTGAACAAGCAAACGAAAAAGGTATAGACAAAAATGATGAACTAAAATTTTTTATAAGCCACGGAATACTTCATCTATTAGGTTTTGATCATCAAACAGAAGATGATTTTGAATTTGTAGTAAACCATCAAAAAGCGGCTTTAAAAAGTATAGGTATAAATTATGACAAAATATAAAACCCAAAATTTAAGAAATACATTCAGAAACGCTCGCAAAGGCATGAGGTTATCTCTGAAAAGTGAACGCAATATCCGCATTCACATTATCGTTGCGATACCAGCTTTAATTTTGGGATTTTGCCTAAATTTTTCAATAGTAAAATTCTGTATACTGCTTATGACAATAACATCCGTTCTCGCAGCAGAAATGTTTAATTCTGCTATAGAATTTTCTCTGGATTCAATTTATCATAACAAATATTCCAGAATGGTAGGAATGGCAAAAGATATAGCCGCCGGAGCCGTTATGCTCGTAACTATCACCGCAATTTTAATTGGTTTTTTGTTATTCGCTCCCCCACTGATAAAATTAGTTGTTGCTTAAAACTAATCTGAAAGTAGCAAGATTTTTAATTGACAACATTGCATGCTTGTTATGCTGCTCGTCCGCAATAGAAAAAATCCTTATAATACGTTGAATTTCAGCAAGCTCTTTATATGTCTCAATCTTATAAACATTTTCAATTGGATCTGATACTACTGACATTAATGTATTCAATTCTTGTTCTTTCATAACCACCTCAAGACTATATACATTTATATAAAGTATTTCTTGAGTTGAGAATTGCCTTTTTCAAGAAAAGAATGTTAACATCTTTTAACAATTCCTCTAACCATTAGAAGAATAAAGTCCCCAATTGTCATAATAAGGCTTTTCTTCAAGATTATTTTCGACCTTACGTAGAACATGACCGGCATAAAAATCACCGAAATACTCATTTTGCTTAGCAGTGTATTCCTCAAGCGTAATAAATGGTGATTTGAACTTTATTAAACCAAGATCTTGTTCCATAGCCTAATCCTTATTCCTATATATCCCTGTGCATATATTATAAACTATTTATATAAAAAATATAACACCCAAAAGAATTAGGACAAAATTACAATTTTTTTTACCAATCACATAATCCTTTTGTGCAAAGCAATTTTTCGAGGTCAACCATAGTATCCATACGTGTCATTTCGTACGTAACAGGGGTTATAGAAATTTTATTATTTCTCACAGCTGCAATATCAGTTGGTGCATCATCCGGTTCATTAATTAATTGCCCTGCCATCCAGTAGTAAACTTTTCCTCTAGGATCAACACGTTTTTCGTAATCATCAGTAAACATTTTCCCACCGAGTTCTGTTATAGCAACCCCTGCAATATCAGCTTCATCAAGTTTAGGGATATTTACATTTAGCAGACTTTTTGGAGGGAATTTAAAATCTTTTAATCTATCAATTAAAGAAGCAATAAATCTTGCACTAAATTTAAAATCTTCATATTCAGCACTCATAGAAGCAAGTGAAGTCGCAATTGCCGGAACTCCAAGCATAGCACCTTCCATAGCACAACTTACAGTACCGGAATAAAGAATATCACTTCCCAAATTTGGACCATGGTTTATTCCTGAAATTACAACATCCGGCTTTTCATCTTTTGATAAAATAGCATTAATTCCTATTTTCACACAATCTCCGGGAGTACCGGTTGTAACCCATACCCTTTTTGCCCCAAATTTTGAACCCTCTACTTCCTCTACACGTAAAGGAGTATGCAACGTTAAAGAGTGACCTGCTGCACTGCGTTCCCGATCAGGTGCAATAACGTAAACATTGTGCTTTTGTGAAAGTTCTTCAGCTAAAGCTCTTATACCATTAGCAGCAATACCATCATCATTTGATATTAAAATATTCATAATAAACTCCTTTTTTTTGTAAGTATAAACTATTTTAATCTTTTTATCCCAATGTAACGGATTATGAAGTCAGATTTAAAGTATATGGCAATTTTATATACAAAAAATACTTTATATATATGTAACACGAGGGTGCTTAATGAGATTAAACAGACTTTAAGCACACACTTCACACTTCACTATTACGAGGAATGAACAAGTTTTACATTCCAAAGGCTCTCATTAGAGGGTCTTTTTTTTATGCTAATCTTCTAATGACTGATAACCTGATTTGTGTGATTTTAGAAGCACCCCTCGTTTTGAAGTTTCTATAAAATTAATCATTTTTTCAATATATTCATTTGTTGGAATTTCAGCTCTAATTTTTTCAACAGCTTGAGAAGTGTTATAGTTTTCTGAAATTAGTAATTTAAATGCTTCGTGAAGATGAGTTCTAACTTCCAAAGGCACTCCGCGACGTTTTAGAGCAATTACATTGATTGTTCTTGGAACAGGAGGGCGTCCTTCCCCTTTTGAATACGGTAAAATATCTTGACGAGAAGCTGAAAAACCACTAACAATAGACATTGTACCTATTCTTATATTTTGGTGAAATACGCTCATTCCTCCGACAAATGCACCAAATTCAACATGCACATGTCCACCAAGAGTAACGAGGTTTGCCAAAATTACCTGATCTTCAAGCACACAATTGTGTGCAACGTGTGAACCAACCATTAAAAGACACTTACTTCCAATTCTCGTGGTAAAATCACCGCAAGCAGCTCCTCTGTGAATCGTAACATTCTCTTTTATGATAGTACCGTCACCAATAATAACTTTTGTTTCTTCGCCTTTGTAACCTAGATCTTGAGGCTCAGAACCTATAGTCGCAAAAGGTGAAATTGTACAATTTTCGCCGATTTCAGCATATTCGATATGAGCATTGGAAATTACTCTTGTCCCACTTCCGATTTTAACGTTTTTACCTATTACAACGTAAGGTCCAATAATCGCATCAGGTGCAATCTGTGCTGACGGATCAATTATTGCTGTTTTATCTATCATTTTGACTTTCCCTCTTCTTAAACTATCCTATTTTTCGATTATAGTACAAATTTTAAGGATTTATTAGAAACTTTATATTATTTTAATATCAAACCTACAAAGGAAAGCCCCGCAAACAAGAAAGGTGTTTGCGGGGCATTAATGTAAAGCGTATCAAGCCGGATTCGGTCACGGCTCGATGTTTTATTTAAGCCTATTTTGATGTTGTTAAAACATATCTTGCAGCTTTTGTAGCCGGTTCTACTGTTGAATCGTAGAATTTAACCGGATATATATCAGTCATGTGAGCTGCATCGTTCGGTACAAGTTTACAGGTAGTTGCAGCTGTCTCGCCTGCTGCGGCTGTATCACCAGGTTTACCGTTATCGCAGGTAACTTCTTTGTTAGGTAATGTTGTTCCGTTTACATCAATCAAACCAATACAAGGGCTGGATTTTGTACATACTTTAGAATCTTTATAGAAAGCAAATAATGAACCATCTGCCAATCTAAAACCATGAAAGTCCGCCAAATCGACCGAAACAGTCTTAGTTTCGGTTTCACCTGCTGCTCCACCTTCTTTTGGCACTGTTACAGTCATTTGTGTAGCAATATTACCACCAGCAGAAGCTTTATAGGTCGTTTCTGTACCTGATTTATTTACAGGCAAAGCACCAACATTTGCAACGTATTCTGCTCCAGACAATACATCATTCAAAATACCACAAATTGTTGCAGCAGCCTCAGCTGATTCTGTTGCCGCCGTAGCAGCAGTTGTACTGCAAGCTGTTGTTGCATCAGCATAGTTCATGTCATACTGTGCTTGACCCATTAATGCTGCTTGATTCAATGTTGAAATCGTTTTCTTAAATTGAGCTCTGAATTTTGCAGAGTTTGTGTTTGCAATCAATGTCGGAATCGTCATTGCCGCAACTACACCAATGATACCCAATGTGATCAATACTTCTGCCAAAGTAAAACCGTGTCTTTTTGTCATAATCTTTTCACCTTTCTTTTTTTCATGTTACATTAGGACAACTTTTTGTCTAATACTTATGTATTAATAACAATTTCCTATACATATTATGTCATATTATGCCAATTTTGTCAAGTGTTATTGTTCTAATGTGCCATATTTTATTTTGTAATGTGCAAATAAACTGAATCTGTACAGGTTTGAAATGCCGTATGGAGGGGTATTATGGCAATGTTGAGCAAATTATTAGGGCAAAGAATAAAAGATTTAAGAAAACGTAACAAACTAACTCAAGCAGCATTAGCTGATCTAATAGGAATGGAAACAACTAACCTGTGCAAACTTGAAAACGGCGGGCAATTACCTAAAGAAGAAAATATCGAAAAAATTGCAAATGCACTTGAAGTTGATGTAAAGGATTTGTTCGACTTTGGTTATTTGAAATCTTCTCATTTTTTACGACAAGAACTATTTAAAATAATAAATTCAGCATCAAGAAATGAACTTGAAATGTATTATAAAATCATTATTGCGACAAAAGAGCAAACTTGACTCAATAGTACTAAAGTGCCATACTAAACCTATGTTCAAATATTACGGGAAAATGGCACCATTTTTATTTCTGTTACCTGCCGGAATCGTTTTATTTATATTCTTTTTTATACCATTTTTTCAAACAATTAGTTTAAGTTTTTTCGATTACTCAAATAATATATATGAACCTATTTTCAATGGTATGAGTAATTATTTAGCAATTTTGCACAATCCGGTGTTCTATAAAGTTATGTGGAATACGTTGTTATATTTAATTGTTGCGGTACCGTTTTTGGCAACTTTTCCATTATTTCTTGCGATATTAATTAATCAAAAAATACGTGGGGTGACTTTATATAAAATACTCATTTATCTTCCGGTAATTGTTTCGATTGTAGTTGCAGCGATTGCATTTAAGTGGCTTTATGCACAAGAGGGGATATTAAACTACTTTATGCAGCAATTTCATTTACCTGTAATCGGCTGGCTAACGGATCCCGGGTATGCAATTTATTCTGTTATAATTGTTACCATTTGGAAGGGTATCGGGTATTATATGATGATATATCTTGCGGCTTTGATGAGTGTTCCAAAGGAGTTGTATGAGGCTTGTGATATTGATGGAGCAAATTTTTGGACAAAACATTTAACCGTAACTGTTCCACACATAATGCCAACAATTGCACTTGTCACGACAATAAGTTCCATTTCAGCAATGAAGATATTTGCAGAAATTTACGTTATGACAAAAGGCGGACCATTAAATTCGACAAAGACGATAGTTTATTATATATATGAAAAGGCTTTTGAAAACCTTGATCTTGGGTATGCTTCTGCAATGGCAGTAATTTTGCTTGTTATTGTAATGGTATTTTCATTAATTAATATATTTGTATTTGAAAGGGGAAAGTACAATCTGTAAATTAAAATTTAAAAACATACCTACTCACATAATATTAATTCTTGTATCGTTATTATCGATATTCCCTTTTATTTGGCTTCTGTCTACATCTTTGAAGGGTGCTGGTGAAAACATTTTTGCATATCCACCAACAATAATCCCAAAGGATTTTACTTGGGCAAATTACACAGGAGTCTGGCAAAGAGTAAACTTAATGCGGTATTTTATAAACAGCATGATTGTTGCCGGAGCAACGGTTGTATTGAACCTTATACTTTCGTCTTTGGCGGGTTATCCGCTCGCAAGAATGGAATTTAAGGGCAAAAAAATAGTTTTTTTTGCAATTCTCGCAACAATTATGGTTCCATTTCAAGCAATTATGCTACCGGTTTATTTAATAACTTTAAAGTTGCATCTTGTAGATAGTGTTAATGATACAATGGGTTTTATTGGTTTAGTTATGCCTTTTGCTGTTAGTGCTTTTGGGATATTTCTTATGAGACAGGCATTTTTATCTATTCCACGAGAAATGGAAGAAGCTGCTATTGTTGATGGTTGCAATGTATTTCAGGTATTTTGGAAGGTTCTTTTACCTATGGTAAAACCAACACTGGCGGTACTTGCTATTTTTACGTTTATAGGGTCATGGGGTGAATTTCTTTGGCCTAGTATTGTTTTGACTAAAGAAACTATGTATACACTGCCTGTCGGAGTGAATAACTTACAGGGAATGTTTTCTTCAAACTGGCGTTTTATCGCAGCGGGTTCAATAATTTCAACTATACCAATAATAATATTTTTCCTTGCAATGCAAAAATATTTTATTTCCGGCGAAAACGAAGGTGCGGTTAAAGGCTAAAATAAAAAACCTAAAACAAACAAATGAAAATCTAATGCAAACAATACACCGAAAATTGCACCTACAAGAACTTCGGTCGGAGTGTGACCTAAAAGTTCTTTCAATTTTCCGCCAACTGCTCGAAGATCATGTTTGTAAATTTCTTCCATAACTCTGTTTAAGCAAGCAGCAGTTTTTCCGGCAGCTCTGCGCAAACCAGCTGCATCATACATAATTACAAGGGAAAAACCCAAAGAAATTGCAAACTCTATAGAATTATAACCACAAAGAATACCGACCATTGTAGAAAGTGCCATAACTCCGGCAGAATGTGTACTTGGCATTCCCCCTGTTGTGGTAAATATTTTAAAATTAATCTTTCTTGTTTGTAATGTAAACAAAATAAATTTAAGAACCTGTGCAAACAATGCAGATAAAATTCCACAAACAATAACTTCATATCCGTTATTAGCAATAATAGCCCTAAATGCGTCTAAAAACATTATAAACCTGCTCTCTCAAGTATTTTACTAATTATCTGTTCAAAAATTTCTGATTGGAAATTCTGTTCCTTAATTATATCACGACATTTTCCTAATAGGCAAGCTAATTTACATTTTGCCTCATCAAGTCCATAAAGCGAAATATAAGTCAATTTACCTTCTTTTTTATCCTTGCCTACAGTTTTTCCCATTTGTTCAAAAGTAGAAATTTCATCCAAAATATCATCTGCAATTTGGAATGAAAGTCCAAAATTTTGAGCAAACTCTGTCAGCATAGCAAGTTTTTCACCATTAACACCGGCAATTATTGCACCGGTGCGAATTGCCAGACAAAAAAGATCTGCTGTCTTGTGGGTATGAATATAATTAAGTGTAGCCGACTTGTCTTCAATTTGGAGGTTGTTTTCCGATTCAATATCGACAACTTGCCCGCCAATTACACCTCTTGCACCCGCATAATTAAAATACTCATTAAGAATTTTCAATATCGTTTCCGGTGGTAAATTTTTTGAATACTTTGTAATAATTTCAGGAGCAAAAGTCAAAAGAGCATCTCCTGACAAAGTTGCAACAGCTTCTCCAAAAACCTTATGGTTAGAAGGCTTGCCACGGCGAAAATCATCATTATCCATACAAGGCAAATCGTCATGTATTAAAGTCATAGAATGATACATTTCTATTGCACAAGCCGTGGGGAGTGCATCTTCAATGTTCCCGCCAAGCATTTTACAAGTTTCAAGACACATGATAGGACGCAAACGTTTACCCGGCAATATCACTGTATATTTCATAGATTTGAAAAGATTTTGTGGATATTCTATTTGGATATACTCATCTAGTTTTTTATTCACCAGTTCTACGTAATCATTCATCTTCATTTTCTATTTCCTTATAAATATTTTGCCTTTGAGTGTTGCGTGATGCCTGACGTTTTCTTTCGCTGATTTTTACTACAGATTTGTTGTTATTAATTTTGTTTGAAGTTTCTTCTTTTAGACCGTTATATTTAATTTTTTCTTTAAATTCAAAAGCTTCTTGAACAAATGCCGTGTAACTTTCATATCTTGAAGAATCGATTTCGTCTATATGTTTAAGAACTTCGCATCCTAATTCATTCAAGTGTAAACAATCCGAAAATTTACATAATCCTTTGTATTTTGAAATTTCATCAAAAAGAAGATCCACGTCTTTTGGCAATATGAAATCAAATTTCACATTACTAAACCCGGGAGTATCAACAATTGCAGTATTTTCATCCAACGGAATAATTTCACAGTGCCTCGTTGTATGAGTACCTCTATTCAATTTTTCGCTTACGGATTTTGTTTTCAAATGAATATCAGGATTAAGAGCATTAACTAAACTTGATTTTCCTACTCCGGAATTTCCACACAAAGCGGAAATTTTTCCTTTCAGAATTTTGTAGAAATCATCAATGCCAATTTTTTCAATTGCAGAAGTAAAAAGAATTTTATAACCCAATTCTCCATATATTGAAATTATTTGATCTTGCAAACTACTTTCCAAGCCCAAATCTTCTTTATTAAAACACAGTATTACGGGGATTTTGTAGTATTTTGCAAGTGAGACATAGCGATTTAGTTGAAGAAAATCCAACTCAGGCTGTTTTAAGGCAGAAACAATAACTATTTGATCAATATTTGCAACGGTGGGACGTTTTATAAACGTTTTTCGGGGGCAAATTTTTGTAATTATTTCAGTATCAAACTCGACAAAATCTCCGGTAACTACGGAAATTTTTTGTTTTTTCAATACTTCTCTAATCTTGCATGGGTAAGTTTTTTCACCTGCCTTGACATAGTATAAGTCTGAATGGATTTTGTATACTTGACCCTTCATACGAGATAATTTTAACTAAAAGCAGAGTTTTTTTCAAATAAGTATTATGCTGGGGAATTTCTCTCACCACAAAACTCGTCATCCTGAACTTTACAAAGTGAACCAAAATTTTTGTCATAGTGTCATTACGGTACATCATTAACGATATTGAATAGACCCTGAAATAAATTCAGGGTAACAAGCAAAAACTTCCCTCCCTAGTTAGGGAGGGCTAGGGTGGGTGGTTCGATCTAACACAAAGGTCAAATATAAGTCCGTCCCCTCTCCCCAACCCCTCTCCCGTCGGGAGAGGGGTTTTTCTTGATCCACTATACCAAAACTAATTATCCGCTAGACAGACATACTTGTAGCCAGATAAAGCACGATTCGCCGCTTGAGAGAACGTATAATCACTGCGGAAGTAGCGGTAGACAGAACGTTGGGGATCCTCCGAAGACTCATTTGACGACCATAGGCGGAAATCCGAAACAGAGGAAGGATCAATGCCCAGTTTTGCTACCTCTGTAGTATCCCAGCTTGATGAGTGGTCAGAGTAACCTTCTTCACCACTTATTCTGCCAGCTGCTGCTGGGTATAATGCATTAGCTATATTAGCCAGTTCCTCCAAGCTAGGCAAGTGGCCACCCATGTCTCTACACGTTACCACTGCTCCTACCCAACGATCTGAACCTCCGGATTCTTTACAGTGTTTGATCTCTGGATATTTGGAGTTTTCTAAGTATGATTCACAATCCATTGCCGGTGGTGTATCCACCTGTTTAATAATATTGTAACCGGCTATCGTTGCTATAGTTGCGGCTTGGGTTTCGCTGCTACCAGAACCACCGCTGCCATTGTTGCCACTACCACTACCGCCGCCGGTACCTCCGCCGCCTTCGGCTGCTACAATATTAATTGTTCCACCATTAAAAGCTATCAAGTCTTTCCCGTATCTGTTTGGTAATCTGCTTCCATTCAAATCATAAATCCCCGCAACACAAGGATGAATTGACTTGTTCTTATCCATTATACTATCCGGATCGGATATACAACTCTTATTATAAGTAAGAATTACAGGTATACCGTCACCTAAAACCAGTGCAACCGGAGCCATGAACTCTTCACCCATAGAAGTGTCACCTTTTCCAAGTGCTGCTGCTGTGTTCAAGTCCACAACATCAACTGTCTTTTCTTCCTCGCCGTCTATGTATTTGATTGCCTTGTAAGGAATACATTCTGTGAATGCTGAGTTAGTTCCGTCACAGATCTTTATAATCTTCATGTATTTGCTTAATTCTTCTGCAAATTCCGCGGTAGATGAATAAGTATTGTTAATTCCACCATGCAAGTCAAGCATATTTAAACCTTGAACCAATTTAGCTTCAGTGACTTTTTTCTGATTACCGTCGACTTTAGAATTGATATTTACCATTATAGTCGGTAGTGTCATAGCGGCGACTACACCGATAATTGCAAGGGT
>JAFUUC010000004.1 GCA_017471365.1 bacterium | reverse complement strand
CTCCCTCCATGGTTAGGGAGGGTTGGGGTGGGTTGTTTAATGTGGCATATCGAACCACCCATCCCTATCCCTTCCCTAACAAGGGAAGGGAATGTTTTTGTGGAGGTGTGTTTGCCCCTTGCGGGAACACCCCTCACCCCTGCCCCAGCTCCTCGCTCCGCTCCTTCGCATACAGACTCACACGTCCTCGCTCCGCTGCGGCGGTTCGCTTTGTATCTCCCGCGTGGCGAGGGGAATTTTACGTGTTGGGGTAGTAACCCCAACCTACTTTTTTCATTTGCCCACGTGGCACCTTGAAGGGAGGAAAGTTCCCCAGTGATTGTTTCATTTACATTAGTTGAATTTTTAATTTTCACACCTATTCTCTCCTTTATTATAAAAATATAATACACTATAATACAATATTAGTTGTATTTTAGTGTATTAATATCATTTTTAGTCTGGCTTGTCAACAGGTTATATAATTTTAAAATGGACATTCGGAATGAATTAAAGAGCCTTATTGCTAAGAATGGCACTACTTTAAAAAAGATTTGTGCAATTTTAACCGAAAAAACAGGTAAAACTGTTGCAGGAAACAATATAACCAACAAACTTCGCAGAAAAACAATTAAGTTCGAAGAAGTAATGGAAATTTTGGATGTACTAGATTATCATATAGAATTTGTGCGTAATAAATAAATTATTGAATGAACATGCAATCGCCGTAACTAAAAAATCTGTATTCGTTTTCTACGGCTTCTTTGTAGGCTTTAAAAATAAAATCTTTTCCTGCTAACGCACTAACGAGCATCAATAAAGTTGATTTTGGCAGGTGGAAATTTGTTATTAACTTATCAACAACTTTAAAATCGTATGGTGGATAAATAAACAATTCTGAGTGATCATTACAAGCTTTAATTTTACCAAATTTTTGATATGCAGTCTCGAGCGTTCTAACCGAAGTTGTACCTACTGCAACAATATTTTTCCCGCTCGCCTTTGCTCTATTAATCTTGTCGGCAGCATCTTGAGTTATTTCAAATGTTTCGGAGTGCATTTTATGATCAAGAATATTTTCACATTTTACCGGTCGAAAGGTTCCTAACCCTACATTGAGTGTAACGTAAGCAATCTCAACCCCTTTGTTTTGCAATTGTTCCAGAAGTTCTTTTGTAAAATGTAACCCGGCTGTTGGAGCAGCAACAGAACCTTCATCCTTTGCGTATACTGTTTGATAACGTTCCGTGTCGAACTTTCTTATTTCTTCAGACTGAATTTTTCTCTCAATATATGGTGGTAAAGGAATATTTCCGACT
Source organism: bacterium (assembly GCA_017471365.1). GTDB lineage: Bacteria > Cyanobacteriota > Vampirovibrionia > Gastranaerophilales > Gastranaerophilaceae > Zag111. The sequence goes on along the minus strand of JAFUUC010000004.1, from coordinate 3,556 downwards.
TTGTGTAATATATTGAACAAATCACCGTCATAGACCAATTTTACAAGCCATTCGCCATCATCTTCCAGTCGTTTTACGGGAATTGCTTTAAGTTCTTCACTAATATTTATAATGGTATCAGGCTTAACTTTTTTAGATGGTTTTATCAAGCATGACCATTCATTGGAGCCTTCACTTAGTGCTTCGAGGAGAAATATTTCAACTTTTCCACCTGTTTCTTTAGTGCCGTAAAGTCTCGCCGGAAGAACTTTTGTATTATTTAAAACAAGAAGATCGTTTTCATTAAGATAATTCAAAATATCGTAAAAATGTTTATGTTCAATTGTTTGTGAAGTGCGAGAAAGAACCAGCATTCGAGAGTTGTCTCGTTTGTCAGCGGGCATTTGAGCTATCAAATTTTCTGGTAATTCATAGTCAAAATCTGACAGTTGCATTTGAATTAATTCACTTTCTTTGCATTATTTAATTCTGTATCATCGATAGATGCTTTCTTTAATTTTTCTTCATCATCAATTTGCTTATTTATAATCATTGTCTGAAATATTTGAACAGTATTACTTGTAATCAAGTACAAAAGTACCCCTGCTGGAATTGGGATAAATACAAAGGTTGCAATAATCATCATTGGCATAAATGTTCCCATTGATTTTTGTAGTGCAGCCTGTGTAGGATCTTGACTTGCAGTGTTGTTCATAGCCATCATAACTTTTTGAGAAATAATCATTGTTGCCGCAAATATTAAAATAAGTATGATTACATCCCAGTGCCAAGTTTTATTAACCGGAACGGTTGGAACTGCTGCAACCATCATTCCGTTGTCTTGGCGTGTAAAAGTTATTGTTTCATTTTCTCTGATGTTGCTGTTTGTAACGGTCAAATCAGCTTTTTCAACTTTTTCAAGCTGGCTGAAATTCATTTTTATGTGATCAAGACTGAATGCTAAGTTTACATCTTCGCCAGGAATAAGTTCTCCTTTGATTTCAAGAGCTTGAGTAGGATCTGTTACTTTAACATTTTTTACAATTTCATTGTTTGGCAGGTATATTGTTGCCGTGTTTCCTAAAATAAATTTGTCTCCAAAAGCTGCACCTAATTTGCCATCATCAGAGATTCCGGCTGTGGCTCTAAGAGTTGTTGCTAAACTATCTATAAACAAAAAATGTTGATTACCTGCAACTTGGATAAATTGTGGGCTTATCAGTGCCGCGTACAAAAGCATAAATATAGGTAATTGTATCAATAAAGGTAAACATCCGCCAGCCGGATTGAATTTGTTATTCTTGTAAAACTCCATCATTTTTTGCTGCATCATTTGCGGATTATTTTTATAACGATCCTGAATAGCTTTAAGTTTCGGTTGTAGGGTTTGCATTTTTTTCATAGAACGTTGCTGCTCAACATTCAAATGCCACATCGCACCTCTAACGATTAATGTCAAAATAATAATTGCAACTCCGTAATTTCCTACAAATGCTGCTAATTTACTCAAAAACCATATTGTCCAAGTTATTAAATCCACTTTCCCTAATCCTCTCTAATAGTGTAAATACTCTCTTGCTAGATCGTATTATAAAAATATAAGTAAGTCAACGGTATTTAAATCTTTGTGTGTAATCATGATTCTATTGGAATATACCGATAAAAAAGACCGGTAACAACCGGTCTTTTAAATGGTCGGGATGACATGATTCGAACATGCGACCCCCTCGTCCCAAGCGTGATTATTTTATTTTACTCAAAATTATTTAACCGTACTTTAACGCACTTATATACGTGGTTTTCAATGTTTTATATAGATATTTTCACGTCAAAATATCGTTGAAAATTTTAATGTTTTTTAATTGCAATTACATAATAATTACATAATGGTATATGCCTAAATTCTCTTATGTAAAACAACATAAGGAATTTTAAAATGAAAGAAGATTTATTTACCCTAATTGGAGCAACAAATCATGCTAAAGGTACAAGAGAAGAAAACGACTATTATGCTACTGACCCCATAGCAGCAAAATTATTATTAGATGTTGAACCGCAGTTAAATAATATCTGGGAATGTGCGTGTGGTGAAGGACATTTAGCCAAAGTTTTTGCAAAAGCAGGCAAGTTAGGAAAAGCAACAGACCTTATAAATCGTGGTTATGGAAATGTTGAAGATTTTTTATTAAATAATGAAACCTACAAAAATGGTGATATTGTTACAAATCCACCTTTTAAGTATGCTCAAAAATTTGTGGAACATGCATTAAATAAGGTTGATAATGGCAGATATGTTTGCATGTTTTTGCGGTTATTATTTCTTGAAGGTCAAGCCAGAAAAAAATTATTTGAAAAATATAAATCCAAAACTGTATATGTGTTCAGTTCAAGAGTAAATTGTGCAAAAAATGGGGATTTTGTAACCTATAATTCGGGTGCAGTTGCTTATGCTTGGTTTGTTTGGTTAAAGGGCTATAATGGTGAAACAATAGTAAAATGGATAAATTAACACATCATAATCAATATGGTGCATAAATTTGGGAAATTTGCCCCCCGAATTTGTGTCTATAAAAAAGGGAAATTAAATTTTTTTTGAATTTTCCTCTATCGAGGTTTTTACAAATTTAAGTTCATAGCCAAACAATTCTGCTATGTCAATAAGCTCAGTAATCTTAAAAGAAGCCCTGCTAAGTTTATTCAACAGGTTAGAATCAGAAGCAGAGCGACCGTACCTCTCATTTAGCAATCTTGCCAAACGGTACACAGATGTATTCTGCTCTTGTAAAAACTCTTTTACAAGCCTTCTAGCCTTCTCTTTACGTGGTTCTTTGGGTACATATTTTGGTGTTTTGGGATTACTCATAATTACCTCCAAAAATAGTATAACACTATTTATAAAATACCTCACGTTTTAGTAAAGTTTTGTGTCGCAAATAAGGTCAAAATCCTTGACTTTGAAGTAATTACGATACATCATGATAACGTAAGGTAATTAAGAAAAAGGAGGTCAAAATGACAACAGTTATTATTACATCAAATTTGGAAAATGAAATCAAAGACATTAGAACACTAGAAGCAAAAATCAATGAGTTGAAAGAACTCAAAGAAGAAAAAGAAAACATTATCAAAACTGTAATGGATAATGCAGGGGTTGAAGAAATGGCAATCGGTTCTTTTACGGTACGCTTCACAAATGTAGTTCGTAACAATTTCAACACATCAGCATTTAAGAAAAAGTATTTGGAATTATACAATGCTTTTATAAAACAAAGTAACTACAGAAAATTCACTATTGCTTAGGGGTTATCCCCTAAGCCTTTTAATATGAGGTAATAATATGGGAAAAACATTTGCATATATTAGAGTCAGTACACGTGAACAAAATGAAAACAGGCAACTTGATTCTCTTGCGGGGCTGAATGTTGATGAAATAATCATAGAAAAAGCAAGTGGAAAAAATTTTGTCGGCAGAGAAAAATATCAACAAATGAAATCACAATTAAGAGCGGGCGACCTTGTTATCGTTAAAAGTATTGACCGTTTTGGCAGAAATTACACACAAATTTGTAAGGAATGG
>JAFUUC010000027.1 GCA_017471365.1 bacterium | reverse complement strand
GAATTAGGCAAATACATGAAGATTACAGCCGTATGTGACGGAACAACAAAAGCATTTACAGAATGCTTACCGTATAGTGAATTAAACTATATTCAAATCTGTGAACAAAAATCTATTGAATTATCTAAAATAAATTCAGCAAGTTCACTCAATCTTCCAACCGGTGGAGAGAAAGATTTTATGAACCCTGTTGCAATAGTATTAGGAGACGGAACACCGATAATATTATCTTATGATAAAAAATGTATTTCAGATCCTGATAGTATTAAAACAGATAATAAACAAATCCACTCCTGTGTAGCCGGTATATATGACTTCAACGGCTCCAGAAAACCAAACTTGTATGGTGGCGATGAACACACAAGAAATGATCTTATTTCATTTAATGGAGCAAAACTTGAAGATTCTTATATAGAGATAGGCGGAGTGAAGATAATCAGCCAGGCTAAATATCCAACGCCAGCAAATTGTAGTGATTACAATGGGAAACCTGGTTATAATCTTAATGAATGTTCAAGCAGTTATGATTACTGGTTAGGAGCAATGGTAGCTTGCAACGAACTGGGTGCCAAATTACCATCAAGGGAGCAGCTTGAAGCAATTGCAAATGTAATAATAGACGATAATAATGCTGCGGATAAAATTGGGCTTGCCGATAATACTATTATAAGTCTTTGGAGCAATGAGGAAGATACAAGCGGTAAATCATTTTATGCATCTTGGCATATAAGGATAGATGTTAAAAATTCAAGATTTGGTTGGTTTGATCAAATCTTAGGTAGAGAAGAACCTTCAATGACAGATTTTATCTGTGTAGCAAGCAATTAAGTCATGCCTGAATATTCATGCTAAGATTTTGGCAGGGGTATGATCGAAAATCTTGATAAAATTAAGCAAGCAATTGATCTGGAAGTGAAGTATCAATACATTGATATTCACGGAAGGGAAAGAACTTTTTCACACTTTATTCGAGGTGAGATTAAAAAAAATATTAAAAAATTCCCTCAAAGTTCTGTTTGGAAAGTTTTACTTGAAGCGTTTGAAGTATATCCGTTTGTTTCAATCATAGAACGTAGAAAATCTATAGACCGTTTTATTCGTGCAGTAAAACTAGAAATTCAAAATCAAACAAGAGAACAAAAAGAAGAAAAAGAACGTAATATCCAACGTAAAAAACACCCATCCGAAGTTGATGTTATGTATATAAAGGGGGTAGGTCCGAAAGTCGCTTACAAACTTAATAAAATCGGTATTTATACTGCACAGGATTTGATGATGTATTTCCCTAAAAAACACGTCGACTATTCTTCTCGAACACTTATAAAAAACCTTAAAGAAGGTCAAACAACTACAGTTTTTGGATATATAAAATCAATAGGAGTATTTAATACAAAGAACAAACTTTCGGTAACAAAACTCGTTGTAGCGGATGGGAGCGGGAAGCTTGAATTATGTTTTTTCAATGCAAAAGGTAATCGATATATTTTAGAAAGAATGAAATCACAGTTTCCTCAAAACGCCGGAATTATGGTTTCAGGAGTAGTGAAACGTGATAACTACACAGGTAAATTAACACTGGATAAACCAACTTATTCGATAATGACAGGAGAATTTTTACAAGACTCAAATTCCAATCTTAATCTTGCTCGAATTGTTCCGATTTATTCTATTTGTGAAGGGCTTAGTATTAAAACGCTCCGTAGAGCAATATATAATGCAATAGAGCTATACAAAGATGAAATAAAAAACATTCTTCCTGATTTTATCAGACAGAGGCTTGGAATTTTAGAAAAAAAACTTGCAGTTGAACAGATACATTTTCCGCAATCAATTGATTTACTTGAACATGCAAGATTTTCTCTAATTTTTGAAGAACTGTTTCTCATTCAACTAAAACTCATTCGCCTTAGAGAAAATACTATAAAGAATACCTCTTGCTTTGCACTTGAAGTACACAAAAATGGACTCGTTCAACAATTTATAAACAATCTGCCTTTTGAATTGACATCCGGACAAAAACAGGCAATTAACGAAATTTTAAACGATATGCACTCTCAAAAGCCTATGCAAAGACTTTTACAGGGTGATGTTGGTAGCGGTAAAACAGTTGTAGCAACAATTATGTTGCTGGCTGCTGTTGAAAATGGCTTTCAGGGTGCATTTATGGCTCCAACAGAAATTTTGGCTCAGCAACATTACAACAACCTTGTCCAATGGCTAACTCCTCTAGGATTGAGTGTTGGTTTGTTTATGGGCAGTCAAAAGAAGAAAGTTCGAGATGAATTTGAAACATCGCTACGCAACGGACAAATCAATATTGCGGTCGGTACTCATGCACTTATTCAAGAAAATATAGAGTTTAATAATCTTGGTGCCATTGTCGTTGATGAACAACATAGATTCGGAGTTAAACAAAGAAATGTCTTAAAAAAGAAATCTCAAAACCCGCAAATGCTTACTATGACAGCAACTCCAATTCCTCGAACTCTTGCATTAACAGTTCACGGGGATCTTGATTTGACAGTTATAAATGAACTTCCAAAAGGTCGAAAACCGATAGAAACATATTTAACCGGTTCACATAGACAAGTTTGGGACTTAATACGCCGTGAAGTTAAATCTGGTAGGCAAGCATACATTGTTTATCCTCTCATTGATGAAAGCGAAGCTCTATCTGCAAAAGCTGCAACTATTGAAGCCGAAAAACTTCAAACAGAAATATTTCCAGATTTAAAAATCGGACTTCTACACGGAAAATTAAAACCCGACGAAAAAGATAAGGTTATGGAAGATTTTAAAAATGGGAAATACAATATTTTAGTTTCAACTACAGTCGTAGAAGTAGGTGTAGATGTTCCAAATGCAACGGTTATGGTTATAGAAAATGCCGAAAGATTTGGACTCTCACAGCTTCACCAACTAAGAGGACGTGTTGGACGAAGCGATTTGCAATCTTACTGCATCTTAATAACTTCTTCAAGAAAACCTGAAACCCGCGAAAGACTTGCAATTATGACTCAAACTAATGACGGATTTGTAATCGCAGAAAAAGATTTACAACTTCGAGGACCAGGTGAATTTCTGGGAACAAGGCAAAGTGGGTTGCCGGATTTAATCATATCAGATATTGTGCGTGATGCAAAAATATTAGAACTTGCAAGAAACGAAGCTATAGATTTTGTAAAAAACTATAACGAAGAAGATTTCCCTATACTGAAAAATGTTACTTCACTCGAAATGTTTACAGGCTTAGATATTTAAATTAAAACCGGCAATATTACTATTTGTAAAATTATTCAGCGGAATTAGTTAAAAAGTATTAATATTTTTACCCGTTTGTGGTATATATAAATTGTACATAATTGAATTATATTGACAATATAGTTCAGCAGATTGGAGGCAACAATGGCACTAGGACAGTTCGTATTTATGTTACACAGTCACCTTCCATTTTACAGAAAAGCCGGAATGTGGCCGTTTGGTGAAGAGAATCTTTATGAATGTATGGCAGAAACATATGTTCCTTTGGTAAATGCGATTTCAGAACTTTATTATGAGGAAGGTATCAAAGCAAAATTAACCGTCGGCATTACTCCGATTTTAGCTGAACAGTTAAACGATGAACATTTGCAACGGGGCTTTGTAGAATATCTTGATGAAAAAATAAAAAGTGTTTCGGAAGATCTTGAAAGATATCCTGATGAGAAAGTTCCGTATTCTCAACATCTGAAATATCTTGCGAAGTACTATTTTGATTGGTATTCAAATATTAAAGATTCATTTGTAAATAAATACGGTATGGATCTTATTGCACAATTTAAAAAATTACAAGATCTTGGTTGTATTGAAATTACAACTTCCGGAGCAACACACGGATTTTCTCCGCTACTTGCGACGGATAATAACTTGAATGCACAATTCAAAGTTGGTTCGGATACAACAAAAAGACTGTTCGGGAAAAAAGCAAAAGGAGCATGGCTTCCTGAATGTGCATATCGTCAAGGTTATGAATACGTTGGTAAAGACGGACAAAAACATTGGCGACCGGCAATCGAGGTTACTTTGGAAAATAATGATATAGAATATTTCTTTACAGAATCTCACGTAATAGAGGGTGGAAATTCAATAGGTTGCCGCCGAGTAGTTGGTATTTATGGGAATATAGAGTATATTCCTTTACCTAAACGTGAACCAACCGGATATGATACATATTCTGCATACTGGCTTCCTGATGCTCAAGTTGCAGTTATGGGAAGAAACGACAGAGCCGGATTTCAAGTTTGGTCAGCTGCCGATGGTTATCCGGGAGATGGCTGCTATAGAGAATTTCATAAAAAAGATGACAAATCCGGCATGAATTATTGGAGAATAACATCTTCTAATACTGATTTAGGCGATAAAATGCTTTATGATCCGGTATTAGCTTTAAATCAAGTTAATTCAAATTCAGACCATTATACTTCTTTATTATTTAATCTTTTGAATGATTACAAAAATTCTCACAATGGTAAAGAGGGTCTTATTATGGTTTCGTTTGACACGGAATTATACGGTCACTGGTGGTTTGAAGGAATCGAATTTATTAAACAAGTTATTAGAAAACTAAGTAAATTCTTACCGCAAATAGAGAGAATGACAGCAGGAGAGTATCTTCATGCTCACCCTCCTGTGGAAGCTATTCAAATACCTGAATCTTCCTGGGGACAAGGTGGTCATTTCTATGTTTGGAATAATCATTTGACAGAATGGATGTGGCCAATTATACACTCTTGTGAAAAAAGAATTACTGCGATAGCGGATAAGTATCCGACTATTCCTGAAAATAAGTTGCTACATAGAGCGTTAAATCAATTGGCTAGAGAGAATTTACTTCTACAAAGTTCAGATTGGCCGTTCTTAATTACTACATGGCAAGCAAAGGATTATGCTACGGATAGATTTAGAGAACACGTTGATAGGTTCGATTTCATTGCGAATATGATTGAAAACGGTAATATTGACGATAATAAATTAAAGGAAATTGAAAGTATAGACAATTGTTTTAGCGAAATTGATTATCGAATTTATCAATCAATTGAAGAAGGTGTAATACCTCAACAGTCAAAAAAACTTGCACCTTTATATAAAGATTGATTAAAAGTTCTTGAAGGAATTTTACAATTCATTTTATTGAAATGCCTTGATTTGTATAATCAAGGCTTATTTTTATGAAGTAAGGGCATAAATTGTCGACTCTTACTTTTAAATATCAATTGAGGAAATTTTTCTTTCAGCATATCAATTATATCACTTTTCAATTCAAATTTTTCAATCGGCCAAATATCAAGAACTTTATCATCGGGAATATCAAAAAATTCCTTACATTGATTTCTGTAAAATTTAATCATGTTATCAGCAAAATCTATTTTACCAGCCCAGTTATCAATAATAATTGTGTGCTTATTTATTACACCATTAAAAGGGCTTCCATCGCGATTAAAAACACAAACATTATGAGAAATAGCATCTTTCTGAAAACGTATTTGTAATTCAGCAGTACAAGCATTTTTAACTCCATTCATAAGCAAAACTAACTCGGAGAGTCTAGCGTCTTCATAGCAATTACCGACTTTATATTTAGAGACAGTATCAAGAATACTTCGGATGTTTCTTCCACCAGCGAAGAATTCTGATCTAAGCCTGCTATTAGATAGGAACAAAATTGTTTTTATAGCATTTATAATATGTTGGTAATGTTTTTGATGTTGGGGAAATCTCATTGCATTGGGTAAATTTAGGAGAAAATTATCTTTCATAAATTCAAGTGCATCTAAAATATTCATCATATTAAATATTTTTTTTTGAGTTGGCACAAGATCAGGATTTTTATATATAATTTTTTTAAATGCGGGTATCATTCTTGTTGTAGAGGAGTGAGGTAACGTAGAATTTAGAGCATGACAGACCCACTGTGCATCTTTTATTTGAATGCAACGACCATGAAAAGATATTTTATTTTGTCCTATAGGAGTTGTCACATTGCTTAGTAATGCTTTAAAATAAATAATTTTGCAGGTATTAATTATAAATTTTTACACTTATTTACAAAGAAAAAATGATTAAGTACTTGCAAAAAAAAAATTAGCAAATATAATGAGGTAGTGACGAATGGGAGCGTAGCTCAGTCTGGTTAGAGCGCATGCCTGTCACGCATGAGGTCGCGAGTTCGAGCCTCGTCGTTCCCGCCATTTACAAAAAAGCCCGATAGTCGGGCTTTTTTATTAGGAGAAAAATGTATAATAATCGTTTCAAAGATAATGATGAATACAAAGCAAAAATAGAATCATACAGACCCGTGGATAAGTTCATTTTAAAGCAGATTAAATCTTATTTTAAAATCAGCTTTACTTATACTTCAAATGCAATAGAAGGAAATTCACTCAGTCTAAATGAAACAAAAATTATTATTGAAGACGGTATAACTATTGGCGGGAAACCTGTAAAAGATCATTTAGAAGTTATAGGAAACTCTAATGCTTACGATTTACTTTTTGATATTGCAAATCGTAATGTCCCAATTTCTGAAGATATAATATTAGAACTTCATAAAATGCTATATTCCAATATTGACGAGACTAATAGTGGTAAATACAGAAATTGTAATGTTTTAATAACCGATAGTGAATATGAATTACCAAAATATAATGTTGTTCCAAAATTAATGAAAGAATTTTGTTCAAATATTGAAACAAACAAGGACAAAATGCACCCCGTTGAATTTGCAGCATGGTTACATGAAAGACTTGTAAGTATCCATCCGTTTATAGATGGTAATGGTCGCACTGCTCGTTTATTAATGAATTTGGCATTGCTACAAGCCGGATACAATATTACAACAATATCCCCTGTTGTAAGAAATGATTATATATCAGGTTTGCAAGATGCTCAACTTAAAAATAACATTATCCCATTCACAAACTTTATTTCAGAAATGGTATTGGAATCTCAAAAAGAATATTTGAGAATTATTGAAAGATTAGAATAATACTTATGTTATACTAATTGAATGAAAACAGGAATGTGATATGCCAAATTGGGAAGAGTTTGAAAAGCAATGTACTGATTATTTAAATCAAGAATTTTGTAATTTTGCTACTTTTAAAACAATGGGAGGTAGTGATTCTACGGTATCAGATATTTTAGTTAAAACCAATACTAATAAGACTTTTTATATTGATGTCAAACATTCTCCGGCACAATGTGGTCAATTTGTATTATTACCAGATATAAAAACTCAAAAATTTGTATATAGCAGTAGAAATATAAATCATTATTAAATACAAATTGAATAATTGTAATGTTTAGTATATGATTTCTATGTTGTTATAAAAAAAATAGATGGAAATGTCGAATTGGTAGCAAAGGAGAATAACTAATATGAAAAAATTGTTGAAAGGTATTTGTATATTATCAGTACTTGTACTATTCACGGCAACTGCAAATGCTGCCGGTATGATTAAAGATTATCATGCATACAGAATAAAAGACCAAAATATAAGAACAGTTTTGCCTGTTGTAGATAACATTTTAAGTAGGGGAGTTGAAGTTAAAAAACTTACAGGAAATGCTTATTATGCAACATACGGTGACGAACATTATTATATGAAGTTTTATCCTGCTTTGAATGATACGGATGTATATATCGTTACAGACGGAGAATATGACAAAAATAATAATGATGTTACTGCGTTCTTTAAAAGTCAAAATTACAAATATGAAACACTTGAGGACAAAGAGGCTTATAAAGAATATAAGTTTGATTTTGTAGATTATGCAAGATCAGGTGCCTTAGATGGTTTATTCACACTGCCTGACGGTTTAAAACCACTTAAAAAAGGTATGAATAAATTAAATGATAAAATGTCAAAAGGAAATGAAAAGACCTCTGCTATTCCATATACAGAGGATAATGATCCAATTAATTTAACTAAGATTGATTCGGAAAAATTTTATAATGCAGATGCTGATGTTACGGTTACAGTTAATGAATATCGTTTAAAAAACAAAGAAAATAAATATGTTCATGCATTTGAGTATATTGTTAAAAATAATTCAAATTCAGATATAAAAGTAGAGAAAGTTTATTCAGAAAGACTTGCTGCATTAAAAGATGTTACTACATCAACATTTGTCGATTTGGATAGGCTTGATGTGGCAGATAACCTAGCTGTTCCACTTGCTTTTGTAACAGGTGGAGCTTCTTTAGGCTTTACCGTTGCAAACAATGTAAGACTTGGAATGGTTATTAAGGAAGCGACAAGATTTTCTCACTCATTACCTGAAAATTATGACCTAAAGGCAAATTCTTCTATGAGAATACTTTGTTTGAAATTTAAGGATGATCCTAAACCGCTTCAATTTACGGTGAAGAAACTTGGTCGAACATATAGTTTTACATATTAAAAAAATATCGGGTTGAGCATATTTCAACCCGATATTTTTAGTACGGATTAAAATCGATATATATTGAAGGTTTTTATAATTTAATGTAATAATTGTTTTATGAATTATATATTTTATTTGTTAATTATTTTTTCGATCATAATTGGAGCTATAAACGGTAAACTTCAAGATGTTGTTAACGCTATAATGGATGGAGCAGATTTGTCGGTAAAAGTAGCTTTTTCTTTAATTGGCATAATGGCATTTTGGCTTGGGATTATGAGAATTGCTGAAAAATCCGGCATAATTGATTGGATATCAAAAATTTTAAAGCCAATAACAAAGGTCCTGTTCAATGAGATCCCTCCAGAATCTCCTGCAATTGGAGACATTGCCATGAATTTTACTGCAAATGCATTTGGGCTTTCAAATGCCGCGACTCCATTTGGCATAAAGGCAATGGAAGAATTACAAACTGAAAATAAAAATAAAAAATCTGCCTCTAATTCAATGTGTATGTTTTTGGGAATGAATACCGCAGGTTTTCAATTGATTCCAACAACTGTTTTGGCGGTATTGGTTGGTATTGGTTATAAAAATCCAACCGAAATAATTGCTCCTACTTTACTTGTAACTACAATTGCATTTGTTAGTGCAATTGTTTTATCAAAACTTTTTGAAAAGTTATGGAAACCTCAGTTGCAAGATAATATTCAAGGAGGGAATGAACGATGAATAATATTCTAAACTATCTTTCTCTTTGGGCTTTGCCGGCATTATTATTACTTATTTTAACCGCTGGAATTATAAAAAAAGTTCCGATTTACGAAGAATTTACAAGTGGAGCAAAAGACGGTTTTAAGATAGCAATAAATATTATACCCTATCTTATCGCTATAATTGTCGGAATTTCAATGCTCCGAGCCAGTGGTGCTATCGAAATAATGGCAAATATTTTTGCTCCAATTTTGTTAAAATTCAATATCCCTGCTGATATTTTACCATTAACTATAGTTAGATCCCTTTCTGGATCAGCGGCTTTAGGAGTTTTTTCTGATATTGCAAATTCACTCGGACCAGATAACTATGCAACAAAACTTGCTGCTATTATGGTTGGTAGCAGTGAGACAACCTTTTACGTCCTTGCAGTTTATTTTGGTGCTGTTAAAATAGCAAAAATAAGATATGCTCTTATTGTAGGTTTACTTGCTGATTTGATTGGTATTATCGCAGCAATTTTTGTGTGCCAATGGATGTTTGCATAGCTTCTATCCAACTTTGTGTATATTCGTCTATTTCATTTTTTATTACAACACGAACAAGTACAGCATAATTAATGTTTATACAATCAATTTTGCTTATTCGTTCAATTTTATAACCCTTGTTTCCACAATTACGGCAAAAATTTTCCAATGGGACAATTTCCCCATTTCTGATTGTCGCAGTTTCTTTTGTATTGCAACAATCACAACGGGTAATAAACCACTGATTTTCAATAAGCTCGCCGCAGTCTGGACAATAGTAAATTTCAGCATCCAGCGGTACTCTGTTATGCAAACATTTTTGCTTAAAACCTAAAATCTCACTCCAGTTCATATGGTTACTTATAATGAAAAATTTAATTCAGTCAATTGTAAACAAATGTAACATAAATTTAAAAGACTGAAATTTAATAAATAAAAAATACTTTACATAATCAAGAGAGATAAAATTTAAGAAGAGGTAAGAGTTATGTCTATTTCTAATTTACAAGAGAAACTGTTATTTTACACTTTACAAAAGAGTTCTATATCTTTGCAACTTTCTGATGTTCAAATGAGTCAACTTGCAGCATCAAAAAAACAACAAGCGATGAATATAGCTTACACTCACAATTTGCAAGAATTATACAATGACCCGAATGTTGGTCACGATGTAGACCCGGAAGCTTATGCTGAATATCTTTTAGAATTACAAAGTGAACACGAGTTTGAAATGGCAAGTTTAACAGCCTGGGAATCTGAACTTGAAAACAGAAAAGAATGTCTTGAAACTCAATGGAATGAAATAACCGGTTATGAAAATTCTTGGAACAGCATGCTAAAAACTAATATTCAAAAAGATTTTACATACGGTGGTCAAGGTAAATAAAGATTAAGGAAAAGAAGAACGCCGGCAGATGTATCTGCCGGCGTTCTATTTTATTTTTAAACAAAGGATTATTTATTTTCACCTGATTTAGAGATGATTTCTTCCTCGATATTTCTTGGAACTTGTTCATAGCATTTAAATTCCATAGAGAAAGTACCGCGTCCCTGAGTATTAGATCTCAAGTCTGTAGCATAACCAAACATGTTAGCCAAAGGAACCGTAGCTCTAACGATAACATTTCCCGTGTTACCTTGAGGTTCTTGACCTTCAACACGTCCGCGTCTTCTTGAAATATCGCCGATGATTGTACCGGTAAATTCATCCGGAATCTCAATTTCAACTTTCATCATAGGTTCAAGAATACAAGGTTGAGCTTTTTTACAGCCATCTTTAATAGCCATAGATCCGGCAATCTTGAATGCCATTTCAGAAGAGTCAACTTCGTGGTAACTTCCATCATAAAGTTCAACCTTAACATCGATCATTGGGTATCCGGCTAAAATACCGCCTTCCAACGCTTCTTCCATACCTTTTCTTGCTGGTTCGATGTATTCTTTAGGAATAGCACCACCAACGATTTTGTTTTCAAACACAAAACCGGCATTTTCTTCGGCAGGAGAAATTCTAATTTTAACGTGTCCGTATTGACCTTTACCACCTGATTGACGGATGAATTTAGAGTCTTGATCAGAATTGCCTCTAATAGTTTCACGATAAGCAACTTGAGGTTTACCGATATTTGCTTCAACCTTAAATTCTCTCAACATACGATCTACAATAATATCCAGGTGAAGTTCGCCCATACCTGAAATGATTGTTTGACCTGTTTCTTCGTCAGATTTAACTCTGAATGATGGATCTTCTTCAGCAAGTTTTTGAAGAGCGATACCCATCTTATCCTGATCGGCTTTTGTTTTTGGCTCGATAGCAACCGAAATAACCGGTTCAGGGAAAGTCATTCTTTCAAGGATTATCGGTGCTTTCTCATCACATAATGTATCACCTGTTGTTGTATCCTTCAAACCAACAGCCGCACAAATATCACCCGCGTAAACTTCGGATTCTTCAAGTCTTTGATCTGCATACATACGAACTAAACGTGAAATACGTTCTTTTTTACCGTTTGTAGAGTTCAAAACATATGATCCGGAAGCGATTTTACCTGAGTAAACTCTCAAGAAAGTTAAACGACCAACAAATGGGTCAGTCATAACTTTGAAAGACAAAGCTGAAAACGGTTCATCATCTGATGAATGTCTTTGAACTTTAGTACCATCTTCCAATTCACCTTCAATAGCTTTTACATCAACTGGTGACGGCATATAATCAACAACGTTATTCAAGAGTAATTGAACACCTTTGTTTTTAAATGCAGTACCACAAGTTACAGGAACAATTTTGTTGTTGCATACAGCTTTTCTCAAACCTGCTTTCAATTCTTCAACAGTAATTGAATCAGGATCTTCAAAGAATTTTTCCATTAAAGCATCATCTTCAGAAGCAATAGCTTCAACCATTGCATCATGGTATTCTTTAGCTTTTTCTGCCAAATCAGCAGGAATTTCTTCTTCCTTAATATCTGTACCAAGGTCATTTGTATAAATTTCTGCTTTCATTGTCATAAGGTCAACTAAGCCTCTGAAATTGTCTTCAGCACCAATAGGTAACTGGATAGGAACAGCATTTGCACCTAATCTTGTTTTAATTTGTTCTGCTACTCTATAGAAATCAGCACCTGTTCTGTCCATTTTGTTAACAAATACCATACGAGGTACTTCATATCTGTTAGCTTGTCTCCAAACTGTTTCAGATTGAGATTGAACACCACCAACTGCACAAAATACTGCAACAACACCGTCTAATACACGCAAAGAACGTTCAACTTCGATAGTAAAGTCAACGTGACCCGGAGTATCAATAATGTTAATTTGGTGTCCTTTCCATTCAGCAGTAACTGCCGCTGATTGAATTGTAATACCTCTTTCTCTTTCTTGTTCCATAAAGTCTGTAACAGCCGCACCATCATGAACTTCACCTAATTTGTGAGTTTTACCGGTATAGAACAAAATACGTTCTGTAGTTGTTGTTTTTCCGGCGTCGATGTGGGCAGCAATACCAATGTTTCTAATTTTTTCTAGTGGAGCTGGTCTTCCCATTTTCTTTTCCTTCTTTTTTATTTCTAATGTGTACTACTCTTTTGCTATTTATATTTAATGTCGGCATAGCAATGCCGACTCCATAATTATCACATAAACATTTTTTTTTTCAAATAATATACTTAAAGTTTGTAACAATCTTAAATTCCAACACTTAATCCGGCACAAAGATTTATTGATTGCCCGGTTATACCTTTTGCATCATCTGATATCAAATATTTTACCAATTTTGCAACTTCCTCCGGCTTTACAAACCTACGTTGCGGAATACAATCAATAATTTCTTCAGTAGTGAAATCGCTTTCTTCAATGGATTTGTTTCCAAGCTCGGTATCAACCCAACCTGGATTTATCGTATTAACGGTAATACCATACTCCGCAAGTTCCAGTGCTGTCGCCTTAGAAAGCCCAATAAGTCCCGATTTTGTTGCAGAATACAAAGCAGCATGTGCTTCGCCCATTACACCAGAAATTGAACCTATATTTATAATTCGCCCAAAATTATTTTGTTTCATATTTGTTACAGCTTTATTCATAAGATAAATCGGAGCTTTAAAATTAACAGAAATAATATGGTTCAATTTGTTCATCGTTGTATTATCAATATCGGCGTAAATATATTCTCCGGCATTATTTATGAGAATGTCTATTTTTTTATCGACTACGTAATCACCGAGTTTTGCAAGTTCATATTCATTTGCAAAATCACACAGAAAATACCCGGCAGTTTTAAGTTCCTGCAAAGCTTTTTCATTTCTGGCTGTCACGTAGACGTTGCCACTTTTTTTGAGTTCAAGAGCAATAGCCCTTCCAATTCCACGTGAAGCACCGGTGACTAAAATATTCATAGGTCAACCTATTTTACAATTCCCAAACCAATTAAGAAAGAGCAAATAATAAATATTGCACAAACAATACCTGTTAATTTATTCAACCCTTTTTCGGCACTTTTTTGCGACGCAAAAATGTGAGAAGCACCACCAATTCCGCCAATTCCATCACCTTTAGGGGAATGCATAAGAATTAAAATAATTAAAAGTACAGCGGAAAATGTCGCAATTGTCCATAATATATTAGCCATTATTTATTTTTCTCCTTTTTTTATAAAATGAGCTCTTTTTGAATTGAGTTCTATTTTTTCAAAAGTATACAACTTTGCAGGTCTCTTAGATGAAGATTTTGTATATTCTTCAAGCTCCATTAAACCTGTAGTAGCAAGAGCTTTCTTCCTAAAATTACGTTTGTCGAGTTTCTTTTGCATAATAAGTTCATATGCTTTTTGCATCTCTGTAAGAGTAAACTTTTCCGGCAAAAGCTGATATGCAACCGGACAAATTTCAAGTCTTTCGCGAGTCCTTTTTAGAGAATACAAAATAATTTCTTTGTGGTCAAAAGCCAGTGCAGGAAGATCTTCAACCTTGTGCCACCCAAGATCCGGAGACGAAACAATTTTTATATCTTCCGAACGAACAAGTGCAAAATAAGCACAAGTAATTACACGAGAATTAGGGTGTCTTAAAGGATCTCCGAACGTATACAACTGTTCAAGATAAATATTATCAACCGCAGTTTTTTCTTTCAAAACTCTCAATGCCGCATCATCAAGATTTTCTGATAATCTGACATAACCTCCGGGAATTGCCCATTTGCCCTTAAAAGGTTCATTGTCACGTTTTACAAGCAAAACCTGAAGTGCATTGTTTTTTATCGTCAAGATTACAACGTCGACAGTAATCTCGTGTGTTTTTGTTTCGTTAAACATCTCTTATTATACCTTCTAACCTTAGTTAATGATATTATAAACATGATAATAACCCCTAATTGAGTGGACAATATTATTAATATTTGTTAACAAAATCATTTAAAGAAGCATTTACCGACGAATTTTAACCTTTATAGATATAGGTAAGGGGAAAAATAGAAAGTGGACGTAAAAGCCGTTTACAGATATGAAAGAATGCCTGCATATTATATGCCTGTGAGTCAACCTGTCAGTACGTTTAATATTGGCGGTTTAGATTTAGATTCTATTTTTTTTGGGGGCTGTTACGGTAGTTTAGATAACTCTGGATTTGGTGGCTCAATCCCAAGGGAATACTATTCTTCCGGAGATTTCCGTGCATATTATGACCACAGTAATTATGATAATTATTTTTCAGGTGATTATTTAGGCGATTTTAATTCTAATAATTTTTACCCGCTTTTCTATGGAATGGAACTGTATGGCAATAACTATGATGTATACACTTATTCCCCTCTAGGTGCAACGTCAAATCCGTTTGATCCTAATATGAATTTGAACAGTATTTCACATACTCAAACAGCTGATCAAACGCAACAAATTCAAGAAGATTCTCAAGATCCGACAGTAACAGAGCATGATGTCCAGATAAATGTAACAAAAGAACAGAAAAAGGCAGCTTTAAAACGTATAAAACAAATCGCGAAAAAATACAAATGTAATTATAGAGATTTGATTGCCGTTATGAATGCTGAATCAGGCATACAAACTAATCGCTGGAATGGGAGAACTGCGGTTGGTTTAATCCAATTTACTCAAGTTGCTTGTGATGAATTTAAACGTGTATACGGACTTAACGTTACAAAAGATCAAATTGCAAAAATGTCTATGCTCGAGCAGTTGGATCTCGTAGACAAATATCTGGAAATGACTTTGAATGCAAATCCACGTCTTAAAGGGAAAAAGATTTCCAGAGGTGATTTGTATGCTCTTGTATTTTTACCGGGACGTTCAGGAAGAGAAATTTTGTGTACAAGAGATGAAAGAGAACATCCGGAATATTATAGACAAAATAGGGGATTGGATTTAAATAGAGATGGTCAGATTACAAAATCCGAACTAGCTCAACGAGTGAGTGATTTTTACGTGACAGACGAGTCTTTTCTCTCTTAAATTTAATAAAAGTAAATAATTTCTTGAAGAAAGATGTTTTTTCATGTACCCTTTTGTTGTAAGTGTATTTTTGGAAAGGGAAAAATGGAACAGGGATATATTGATAACGGGTTTATCGTAGATTTAACCCATGCCGTAAAAACTTCCGAAATTATTTATGAGTTGTCAAGGATTCTTGACATGCCGGAAGCAAAGGGAAAACATATTTGTTTAAAGTTGGGAGCAATAAATCTTTCTCAAAGCGAATTAACAAGTATAAATGCTCTTGTTGATTTAATGGAATCAAAGCTTGCTTGTTTGAGTACAAGTTCAGCCTTAACTCTTGAAGCTGCAACAGCATTAAATATTAAAGTTTCTGAATTTACAAACGAGGTTGAAGCTCCAACATTTAAATCTGTTGAAGAAAAATCAGAAGTTGAAGGTGCTTTAGATAATATTTTTTCTTCAACTGAACTTCCGAAAGATGACAAAGAAGTCGTAAAAGTTGTAAGACAAAATGACGATGTAGTTTCTGAATTAGAACCGGAAGAAAATGACGAAACACAAAATCTTCCAACGTTATATCTCAGAAAAACAATACGTTCAGGTCAGAGTATTTCTTCTGACGGGAATATAATAATCATTGGCGACGTTAATCCAGGTGCTGAAATTATTGCAAAAGGAGATATCACTGTATGGGGAATTTTAGGTGGTATCGCTCATGCCGGTTCTGACGGTAACAATTATGCAAGGATCAGGGCTTTAAAATTAAATCCAGTGCAAATTAGAATTGGTGAAATTTTTGCTCGTCGTCCGGATTCGGTTAATATGCCATATATCCAAAAGACAAGTGAATACGTTCCGGAGGAAGCTTTCGCATATAAAGGAAGTATAGTAATAAAGAAAATACATAATGGAAATTAAGGAGAAATAAATGAGTGGCAGAGTAATAGTAATAACATCGGGGAAAGGCGGTGTAGGAAAGACTACAACCAATGCCAATATCGGTACAGCACTTGCCAGAGCCGGTAAAAAGGTTGTTATGATTGACACCGACCTCGGTTTGAGAAACCTTGACTTGCTTCTTGGTTTAGAAAATAGAATTGTTTATACAATTGTTGATGTTGTAGAAGAACGTTGCAAATTAAAACAAGCTCTTGTAAAAGATAAAAGAAACCCTAATCTTTGTCTTTTAGCAGCGGCACAAACTAGAGATAAAACCGCAGTTTCAGAAGAACAATTAAAAGAAATTTGTGACAAATTAAAGGAAAAATTTGATTTTGTACTTGTTGATTGCCCTGCGGGTATTGAACAAGGATTCCAAAATGCTGTTGCCGGTGCAACTGAAGCAATAGTTGTCACCACTCCGGAAATGTCAGCAGTTCGTGATGCGGATAGAATCATCGGACTTCTGGAAGCTAAAGAAGAAATTAAATCATATAAACTTCTTTTAAATAGATATAGAGCAAATATGGCGGCATCAAAAGATATGATGAGCAAAGAAGATGTTGTCGAAATTCTTTCGGCTAAACTTATCGGTATAATCCCTGAAGATACCGGTATTATCACATCAACAAATAAAGGGGAACCTGTTGTTAATGACGAAAATTCTCCGGCTGGTCGTGCCTACAGAAATGTCGCAGAACGTATTATGGGCAACGACGTTCCTTTTATTGATTTTGAAGAAGAAGCTAAAGTTTCTACAAAAATTAAAAAGTTCTTCTCAAAATTCCTGAACAAAGGAAAGGAGAACTAAAATGAGCGAAAATATTTTTACAGAATTATATAACAAAATATTAGGTCTTTTCGGTCAATCAGCACAAAAGGAAGATTCAAAGGACGTTGCCGTAAATAGATTGCGTGTTGTTTTAATGCAAGACAGAACGAATCTCACACCGGAACTCCTTCAGAGAATGCGTAAAGAACTTATAGATCTTCTTTCAAAATATGTCGAAATGGATAAAGAAGCTCTCGAACTAAATTTTGAACAAGAAGGTGAACAAATGGCTTTAATGCTTTCTATACCGGTTGTCAGAGCAAAAGATGAAGAAGAAATCGAAGCTGCAATAAAAGCCGAAGAAGAAGCTAAAAAATTAACCGAAACAGATGATGAAGATGATTCAGAAGATGACCTTGATTTTGAAAATGCTGACGATGATGACAGCGAAGATGAAGATTTAGATGTTGAAGACGATGATTCGGATGAACCTGATGAAGATGAACCTTCTGAAGATATAAACTCTGAACAGGAGGAGAAAGAAGAAGAAGAAGAAGAATAAGAACAGACCGAAAACGAAAAAGAATAATAAATTTAAAGAAGTTGGAACAAAAATTCCAACTTCTTTTTTAAGAATTATTAAAATAGTATATATAAACTGGCAATTTAATTTTTAATTATGTTTTTATATCAGTGTAGTGAATGTGTATGGAGGAATGTAAATTATGGCATTAGAAGGTGTACAAGCAACAAATGTTGGAGCAGCAGCAAAACCAAAGGTATTTGATGCAGGTGAATACAATATTGTAATGACTTCAAATGGTGATGTGTTGAAAGTTCCAGGTCGTTTTATTGGTGCAACAACGAAGGTAAAAGTTCTTGATGATGGGAAATACGAAATCACAACTCAAGGTGTAACTTATCCAAAATCAGAACCTAGAACAACAATTTTAACGGAAGAAGAACTTATTGCAAAATACGGTCCTCAAGCCGGTAAAAATTTACAAGTTGTAGCATAAAGTAAGTAGCTTTCAAAAAAAACAGGGAAATCATTCCCTGTTTTTTTATTGTCGTTGTCTGCATAATCGCCGTGTTATAACTAATTATCCGCTAGGCAAACGAACATGAAACTAGAGGTAATGCGACTGCCGTCTCTATTACCGTACGTGAAACTACTGTAAAAACCGCGGCTGCGAGAGTACTTGTTCGCAGCCAAGTACTCCTCTGACGACCACAGTTCGAAGTACGAAACAGAAGAAGGGTCAATGCCCAGTTTTGCTACCTCTGTAGTGTTCCAGCTTGCTGAGACATTATTGTATGCACTTATGCTGCCTGCTGCTGTTGGGTATACAGCTTTTGCTATGTTGGCTAGTTCTGTCATGGTAGGTAAGTGACCTCCCATGTCTTTACACGTTACCAACGCTCCTACCCAGTAATCTGTTTCTCCTGAGTATGGGCAGTGAGTAATTTCCGGATACTTAGAATTTCCTATGTACTTTGAACAATCCATTGCCGGTGGTGTATCTGCTAGTTTTATTAAATCATAACCAGCTATAGAACCAACAACAGCAGGTCCTTCTGAGATATTGATTGCAGCCTTGTTCATGGCAGTCAAATCTTTTCCCACTTTGTTTGGCATGCGGCTACCATTTAAGTCATACAATCCGTCTACACAGCTATGAATTTTCTTATTATCAGCTTTTATACTATCCGGATCTGAAATACATTTCTTATTATAAGTAAGAAACATCGGTGTACCGTCAGCTAATACCATTGCAACAGGTGCCATAAATTCTTGTTCATCAGTTACTGTTCCCAGCCCTAGTGAATCCGCAGTATTTAATTTAGTAATTTCAACAGTTTTATCTTCCGTTCCGTTGTTGTATGTTATTTCACTATACGGAATACATTCACTAAATGCTGTATTTGTACCGTCGCAGATCTTTGTGATCTTCATGTATTTAGATAATTCTTCTACAAATTCTGCTGTACTACTGTACGTATTGTTGATCCCGCCATGCAAGTCGAGCATGTTAAGTCCTTGAATAAGTTTTGCTTCGGTGACTTTTTTCTGGTTGCCGTCAACTTTTTCGTTCACTTTTGCGATCAGTGTTGGCAGAGTAAGTGCTGCGACTACGCCGATGATTGCAAGGGTGATTAAGACCTCTGCCAAAGTAAATCCGTCCTTAATTCTTCGTGTTAACATCAAAAATCCTCCTAAAATTTCGGGTTATGTATATATTATTATCTATTATTATAGAAATGTCAATATTTTATTTCTATAAAACATTATTTATTAACATTCTGTAAACAATTATCCTTTATATAAAAATGGAGGATATAATGTCTGACAGCAAAGTTTTAGTTGGGAAAAAGATTAAAGAAATAAGAGCAAAACTTCAAATTACACAAGAAGCATTTAGTGAAATGATTGGTATTGAAACTTCTTCTTTAAGTAATATCGAAACGGGTAAAAGTTTTCCTTCTATGCAAACTCTTATTAATATTGTCGAAAAATTCTCCGTTGATCCGCAAGATTTTTTTAATTATTCGTATCTTAATACCTCGCAAAATCTCGAAAACGAAATGATTGAGATTATTAAAAATCAATCTTACGAAAGAAAACAAATTTTATATAGAATTATTAAACAGTTTGCTGTATGATTTTTTTGTCTTATGCGAAGTGACAATATAAAAAAGGGTATAGCACACACTCCACACCGCGGATTGCTTATGGCTGCGGGTGTTTCACGCAAAAATATGAATGCTCCTTTTATTGGAATAGCTAGTTCATTTACAGATCTTATTCCGGGACATGCCGGTATGCGTGAACTTGAACGTCAGATAGAAAAAGGTATTCATACCGGTGGTGGTCAGGCTTTTATTTTTGGGGTTCCGGCTATATGTGACGGAATTGCAATGGGACACAATGGAATGAGGTATTCTCTACCTTCCAGAGATCTAATAGCTGATTGTATCGAAACTGTTGCTCAAGGTCATCAACTGGATGGGTTAGTTTTACTTACAAATTGTGACAAAATTACTCCGGGAATGCTCATCGCAGCTATGCGTTTAAATATACCGTGTATAGTTGTCTCGGCAGGTCCTATGCTTGAAGGGGAAAGTCGTTGTTCAAAGCTTACTATGATTAAAGGATCATTCGAAGCTGTCGGAAAATTCCGCAATGGCGAAATTGATGAAGAAAGACTTTTAGAATTAGAAGAAGAATCCTGTCCGACAATAGGTTCTTGCCAGGGAATGTACACTGCAAACACTATGGCTTGTTTGACTGAAGCTATGGGAATGAGTTTGCCATTGTGTGCAACTTCATCTGCGGTTTCTTCAAAAAAACGACGTATTGCTTTTGAATCAGGGGTTCAAATTGTAAATTTGGTTAAAAATGACGTAAAACCGTCAGACATAATTGACAGAGAAACACTTGAAAATGCCATAATTTGTGATTTGGCAATGGGTGGTTCTACAAATTCAATTCTACATTTACTTGCTTTGGCTAATGCCGGTGATATTAAGCTTTCAATTGATGATTTTGATAAATGGGGAAAAGTAATTCATCAAATTTTGAAACTTGATCCTGCTGCAAATCCTACTATGACGGAATTCCACTATGCCGGCGGAGTTCCAGCATTAATGAAAAATTTAATTGATGCAAATGTCGGTATAAAAAATAAAAATACGGTTTCCGGTTTAAAAACATTTGATATTTGCACACGAGCGTTTGTTAATAAAGACTTAATACATTCTTACGATAAGCCGGTTACAATTCAGCCGGGACTTGGAATTTTGTATGGTAATATAGCTCAGGAAGGCTGTGTCACTAAAATTTCAGGTATTGATCCTTCTTGTTACAAGTTTGAAGGTATTGCAAAGGTTTTTGATTGTGAAGAAGATGCTATGCACGCTCTCGAAAACGATTTAATCAAGTCTGGCGATATAGTTGTAATTCGTTATGAAGGACCTAAGGGCGGACCTGGTATGCGTGAAATGCTTGCCCCAACGTCACTTCTTGTTGGCAAAGGTCTTGGTAAAACTTGTGCATTAATTACTGATGGACGTTTTTCCGGTGGTACACGAGGAATATGTATTGGACATATTTGTCCGGAAGCTGCAAAAGGAGGCAATATTGCACTGATTAATGACGGTGATAAGATTGCTATTGATATAGAAACGCGTTCTATAAATCTTCTTGTTAGCGACCAAGAGTTAGAAAACAGGCGTAAAAACTTAAAATCATTCAATTTAAAATCAAAATCCGGATATTTGGCAAAGTATGCAAAAACTGTTCAAGATGCCTCGCACGGAGCAATAGTATAAATATGAAAGTAGAAACTAAACTCAATCACATTGCAATAATTATGGATGGAAACCGACGTTGGGCAAAGGAACACGGCTTGCCTTCTGCCGCAGGTCATAAAAAAGGTGTGGATTCTTTGCGTGAAATCACACGAGCTTGCGATGAATTTGGGATTAAATATCTCACAGTTTATGCATTTTCCACAGAAAATTGGAATCGTAAGCAAGAAGAAGTTGATTTTCTCATGGATTTAGTTGCTGTTACTTTAAAAAATGAACTGGATGAAATGCATAAAGAGGGGGTTCAAATAAAATTCATAGGAGATACAACGAAACTTTCCACTAAATTGCAAAAGGTTATTTTTAATGCTACCGAAAAAACAAAATTAAATTCCGGTGTTGTTTTGCAAATTGCTTTAAATTATGGTTCAAGGGATGAAATTACAAATGCGGTGAAAAAAATAGTCGCTTCCGGTATTTCAGCTGATGAAGTTACTTCCGAATTAATAGAAAAAAATCTCTATACTAGTGGCATTCCTGATCCTGACCTTTTGATTAGAACAGGTGGTGAAAAGCGTATTTCAAATTATTTACTCTGGCAAATTGCATATTCTGAAGTTATTGTTTGTGATGTTTTTTGGCCTGAATTTAATAAAAAACAATTGAAACTTTGTATTGAAGAATTTGAAAAAAGGCACAGACGTTATGGAAAGTAAAAAAATAGTTTTTGCTACAAGTAATCCTCACAAGGTTTTGGAGGTTAATGAAATTGCTAAGGGTTCCGGGATTGAATTTATTCTTCCTCCTGCATCATTTAGTCCAAATGAAAATGGAAAAACATTTAAAGATAATTCTTATATAAAAGCAAAAGAAGCAGCGAGGCTTTCTAATACTATGGCTTTGGCAGATGATTCCGGTTTATGTGTTGAGGCTTTGAACGGTGAACCTGGAATATATTCGGCTCGATATGATTCTACACCGCAAAAACGAATTGATAAGTTGTTGAAAAATCTTACCCCATTCGGTAATAGAAAAGCAAAATTTGTCTGTGCTATGACTCTTGTAAATGCAAAAGGAGAAATTTTGAATCAAGTTATTGGAGAATGTCACGGGCAAATTGCTAAAGTTCAATCAGGTATAAACGGTTTTGGTTATGATCCAATATTTATCCCAGATGGTTATGGTTATACTCTGGCAGATATGTCTGAAGATTTGAAAAATAAAATTTCTCACAGAAGCATTGCATTGAATAAAATAATAGAGTTTCTTTCAACGGTGTTATAGTGAAAAAAATATTATTTATAATTTTATTAATCCTGTTGGTTTCAATAGGGTTAAGATTTATATATTCTGTTGGTATTTCATTTTTTAAAAGTAAGGCAAAAACAACACAAATACCTCCGGATGTAAAAGTTGAAACAATAAAGGAAAAAGAGATAGTTATGACTTTTGATTCTCCGGGGAGAGTTGAATCAAAGTATCAGGTCGATGTGAGAGCCAGAATTTCTGGTTACCTTGAAAAGAGCTACTTTAAGGAAGGTGATTATGTAAAATCTGGCGATACACTCTTTTTAATTGAACCATATGAATTCCAAAATGCTTCAGAAACCGCAGGTGCTAACATTCAAAATATAAAAGCTCAGCTTGACTATGCGGAAAAACAGCTTGCTCGTGCTGCTGAATTAGTGGCACAAGATTATATAGCAAAGTCAAGATACGATGAAATTCTGTCAAATAGAGATTCGCTAAAAGCACAATTAAGGGCGGCAAAATCAAACTTTAATGATACAAATAGAAATTTGAGCTACACTACCGTAAAATCTCCCGTAGATGGACGTATTGGTTTTATTGATGTCACAGTAGGAAACTATGTAACACCGTCATCCGGTGCCTTAACTACCATAAATAGCATTGATCCTATGTATGTTACATTTTCATTACCATCATATGATTACAACTATTTGTCTTTTATAGATGGAAAAGATAATTTAAATCGTAAAACAGAATTATATTTTTCAAATGGTCAAAAATATGAATATGACGGAATCCAAGATTTTTATGACAATAAAATAGACAGAACAACCGGTTCTGTAACAATGAGGGCAACTTTTAAGAATCCAAATAATAGGCTTCTACATGGTGAATTTGTTAACATAAAATTATATTCAAATAAATCCGTAAAAGTTCCGGTAGTTCCAATAGTTGCAGTTCAAGAAAATCAAGAGGGTAAATATGTATACAAACTCGACAAGAATAATTTGCCAAATTTAACATATATAAAAGTTCAGGAGCAATATGGTAATGACTGGATTGTAAAAGAGGGCTTGTCGGTTGGTGATCGAGTAATTACGGATGGTATTTTGAAAGTTACTCCGGAAAGTCCGGTAAATATCAAGTAGGGGTTTATTTGTGTCTGCTAGTAATAATGAGTCAGGAAATATATTTATAAAGCGTCCAAAGCTTGCAATTGTCATATCTCTGGTAATTGTTCTGGCAGGGATACTTATGATAAGATTGCTTCCACTTGAAGAATATCCTTCTATTACCCCTGTACAGGTTGTTGTTAGTGCTACATATTCAGGTGCAAGTTCTGATGTCATTGAATCGACAATTGCGGCTCCCGTCGAAGCACAGTTAAATGGTGTTGATAATATGCTTTATATGACATCAACTTCGCAGAATGGTTCTTATAAACTTACCATATATTTCGATGTTGGTATTGATCCTGATATAGCAGTAGTAAATGTTCAAAATGAACTTCAACTTGTTATTCCCAGATTACCGGAAGAAGTTCGGCGTTATGGATTGTCTGTAAAAAAAACAACGGGTGGTCCGGGATTATTATTGATATCGGTATCTTCACCGCACAATTCTTATAATAATTTGTTTATATCAAATTATGCCGATATTTTTATTAAGGATGAACTTGCTCGTATTAAAGGTGTTGGTGAAGTTTCTGTATTTGGTTCATCGAGTTATTCTATGAGAATTTGGCTCGATGCCTCAAAAATGGCAAGCTATGGTTTATCTTCAGATGAAGTGATTTATGCTATTCAGGCTCAGAATGCTCAGACTCCTGCGGGGGATCTTGGTGTTGAACCAATGGAAAACAAACAAATGATTAAGTTGACTATGCGTACAAAAGGACGTTTGCAATCGGCTGAAGAATTTGAAAATATTATAATCAAGGCATTGCCCGGTGGAGAAAATATTAAACTCAAGGATGTTGCTAAAGTTGATTTAGGGGCAGAAAATTATTCATTCTTCTCTCGCATAGGGGGAAAAAACGCAGTTATTATTACGGTGAGTCAACTTCCAAATGCTAATGCAATTAATTTATCAAATAAAATTCAGAAAAAATTACAGGAGTTAAGCAAATCTTTTCCTGCTGATATTGAATATAAAATTCAACATGATGAAACAGAATTTGTACGCGAATCAATTAAAGAGGTAATTGATGCGGTGCTGCTTGCAATATTGCTTGTTTCTTTGGTTACATATCTCTTTTTAGGATCATTTCGTGCAGCTTTTGTACCTTTTTGTGCAATACCGGCTTCGTTAATGGGTGTTTTTATTTTTATGAAATTTTTTGGTTTTTCTATAAATTTGTTGATCTTGTTTGGGCTTGTACTTGCAGTTGGTTTGGTTGTTGATGATGCTATTGTTGTTCTTGAAAATACCCAAAGACATATTCAAGATGGAAAATCTGCAAAAGAGGCAACAGAAATTACTATAAATGAAGTTTTCGGTGCCGTTGTTGCAACTTCACTTGTTCTAATGGCTGTTTTTGTTCCTGTATCTTTTATGGGTGGTATTACAGGCAGAATGTTCAGACAATTTGCTTTATGTATTTCTTCTTCGATTGGGTTATCTACAGTAGTTGCATTGACCTTATCTCCGGCACTATGCTCAATGATATTAAGGCAAAATGATAAGGCGGATTTTAAATTTATCCAAAATTTTGAAAATTGGTTTAATGCAATTCGCAATAAATATGTTCATTACACAGAAATGTTTATTAATTCTTGGAAGCTGACATTTGGTGCTTTAGGATTAATTATAATTTTATCAATTTTATTATTTATTCTGTTACCTGGCGGATTTTTACCCGCAGAGGATCGTGGAGCTGTGTTTACTCAAATACAGCTTCCTGAAGGTTCTTCTGCTTCAAGAACAGATTTGGTTGCAAAAGATGTTGAAAATACATTATTAAACATTAAAGGTGTTAATGAAACAATTTCACTTGTTGGGATGAATGGTGAAAATACCGCATTCATTGTCTCTCATTTTAAGCCTTGGAGTAAACGTAAAAACAAAGAAGAATCTCTTGATGGAATTATGAAAACTATTAATCAAAAGTTTTCAAGATACCCCTCAGCAACAATTGCAACTTTTTCACCTCCTGCGATTTCGGGACTCGGTATGTTTGGGGGTTTTGAATATCAACTTTTGGACAAAGGAGAAAGGACACCGGGACAATTTTATGATGAAGCAATAAAGCTTATTGGTGAGGTTAGAAAAAATCCTAAAATATCTATGATTTATACATCGTATACCGCTAATTTGCCTCAAATATTGCTTGATATAGATGTTAATAAAGCATTAGCTCAAAATGTAGATATAAATGAGGTTTACAACACTATTGCCGCATATTTTGCAAAGTTTTATGTAAATGATTTTAATAAATATGGGAGGGTTTACAGGGTTTATGTTCAAGCTGAGTCAGATTTCAGATCAAAAATTTCTGATCTTGGAAAAGTCTACGTAAAGAGTAATTCCGGTGATATGGTTCCTTTATCAACAATTGTCTCAACTAAAAATATTTTAGGACCATATAGCAGATCAAGGTTTAATATGTATCCTTCAATTACGATTAATGGTAGTACTCGTTCAAATGTTAGTTCCGGAGAAGGAATGAAAATAATGGAAAATATTTCTGCCAGGATTCTGCCCAAAGATATGGGCTTTGAGTGGTCAGGAACTTCCCTACAGGAAAAACAATCCAGCGGGCAGATCATACCAATTCTCATTATGTCACTTGTTTTTGTTTATTTGTTTTTGGTTGGGCTTTATGAAAGTTGGTTTTTGCCGGTAAGTGTTCTTTTAATTACACCTGTGTCACTGTTCGGAGCATTATTTTTGCAATATGTTTTTGGATATTCTTTGGATATTTACTCGCAAATAGGGTTAGTTATGTTGATAGGGTTGAGTGCAAAACAGGCAATTTTGATTGTTGAATTTGCAAAAGATGCTCACAGTAGTGGATTAAGTATTGAGCAATCAGCACTTCAGGCAGCAGGATTAAGATTTCGTGCGGTTATGATGACAAATATTTCTTTTCTTTTAGGGCTTGTTCCACTAGTTATAGCATCTGGTGCAGGTGCTGCTTCAAGACATTCTGTCGGAACAACTGTTTTTGGTGGAATGATTGCTGTTGCTTTTGTTGGTTCATTTCTTGTTCCTGCATTTTATGTTATGGTCGAAAATTTTAAATTGTACTTATAAAAAATGTTAGAAAATCACATAATGCTTAAAAAACTAATTTATATATTACTCTTATTTATTCTAACTCCGTTGGTTACTTATTGTGCAGATCTCGGAAACTCAATTGATTTTAAGGAATACCCGAACTACGAAAAGGTAGAACCTCATACAAATTTTAATGGCGATCCAATAATTTCCGGCTCAGTGTCCAAAGATATTGAAATGAATTTGGACAATTGCATACGAATTGCTTTAGGTAACAATCCGGAAATTAATGCGGCTTTTCAAGATATTCTTGCTGCTGATGCACGCATAAAACAGGTTTGGTCAAATTTTTTCCCGACTTTTTCTTGGCAAACAAGCTATACACATATTAAACAACTTCAATTGTCTGATGCGTTAGGAACAAATTTACAGTATGATTATTATTTGCTTGGTCAGATTTCCTTACAACAAATGTTATATGATTTTGGTGTGACACAAAATCAAGCAACAATAAGAAAACTCGATTATGAAGGATATAAAAAAACTTTTGAGGCTATTGTTAATGATGTTATATTTCAAACAAAAGATGCATATTATAATCTACTTTATGCTTATGAAAATGTTCAAGTTGCAAATGATACTGTAAAAAAATTTACCGCATTTTATGATCAAGCAAGGGCTTTTTATAAGTCCGGTATGAATCCAAAGGTAGATGTTACCATTGCTCAATCTGATTTGAGTGATGCAAAACTAAGCCTTATTCAGGCAAAAAATGGTGTAAATCTGGCAATTGCACAATTAAACCACGTAATGGGTGTTCCATATTTAGAAAAATACAAAATTAATGACAAATTAAGTTTTTCTCCTGTAAATTTATCATTTGAACAAGCTGTATCTATAGCCAGAGATTCAAGACCAGAATTGAAACTTGCTGAAATTAAAGTCGAAAATGCACGACAAAATGTTCAGCTGATGAAAAAATCATTTTTCCCGACACTAAGTATTGAAGGACAATATCAAAGAGGTGGTAAGCATTGGACTTCTAATGATGGTTTTAATATAGGAGGTTTTTTGATTTTTCCCGGTATAAATGCCGCATTGATACGTAATCAAATTAAAGAAGCACGATATCTTTATGATAAAGAGCTTGCCAATGCTAGAATTACACAAAATGAAATTTATCTTGAGATCCAAAATGCATATTTAAAACTTGAAGAAAAACGCGATCAGCTGCCTGTTGCAGAACTTCAAATTAAACAGGCAAATGAAAATTATCATCTATCATTTGGACGTTACAAGGTCGGAGAAGCCTCTCCAATTGAATTAAAAAATGCCCAAACTACTTATGAAGATGCAAAACTTATTTACTATAATGCTTTATACGAATACAATTCTGCTAAAGCTCAACTTGAAAAAGCAATTGGTAAAAATATCATCAATGATTGCGATAAAATTGATTTAAAAAAATAATTAAGAAATGTAAAGAATTCTTTTTTTTAAAAAGCAATTTTTAAATAAGTAAATACTTTATATATATGTAAGAGATATTAAGAGAGAAGAGAGATTAATTATGGCAGGAACAGCATTCGGAACAATGGTAAAACCTTCAACTAGACGACCAAGAATAAAAGAATTTAGCTATTTTGATAATCATGATACAAGAATGAGATTCAATAACTCAAAAGATCCCATTTATTATGTTTTTGATTGTATTGAAAATAGACCATTAAAAGTTCTAGCAAAAGAATTTGTAAAGGACAGTGTTTTTGAAGTTATGAATTTCGTATCAAAAGTCGTTAATTAATAGGAAAAAGTTTAATAGGAAATCAGAGGCGGCATAACAAATGCCGCCTAATATTTAGAAAGAAATTGTTTGAGGGTATATTTCTTCAAGGTAATTTACCCAGTCTTTTGCTGCAAAAAATCCTATAGCAAATTCGGCTGTATTAACCCCCAGTTGCTGAGCATCCGGGACTTCTATTGGTGGTCCTGCCGGAGTTGTTCTAGCCGGATTAATAGGATTTGAAATTATGCCGGTACTTCGTAATAGCGTTATTGACAGACTATTTCTAAAAACTTCGTATTCTGTTAATCCTTTTGTTACTACACCAAGACCATTTGCCCAAACAAATCTTTGCATTGGTGCGGTGTTAGTTTTTGCTTCAAGTCCTTTCATTTGGGGTAAATTTTTCCTAATATCGTACTCAGGATCGAATTTACGCTTTATAAGCAGGTTCATATCTTCTGAATAAGTTTCTTTAACAGGTTTTGTAAGGTTAAATCTAACTTGCCAAAGTCTGTTTGTAAGTAAATTATTCCATTTAATTTTAAAATTTAAAAGTTTTGATTGTTTATTTAAAAATACATTCACTCCAAAGAAAGATGTTTGTATTCTAATTTCGGCTCGCAATGGACCGTCTGATACAACAGTTGCTTTTTGAATTTTTGCTATTTCGCCGCAGTCATTTACGTCTGGTGCAAAATTGTATGTGTCACCTAAATCTTTATAGCGAACAAATTCTATAAAATTTTCATAGCATTTTTTACCGTCGTAAAGATTTAATTGACCATCCTCTATTTTAAGACGGATTTTTGAGTTTTGAATAGAGGTTTCAGTTACTAAAAGGTCGGATGCATTATCTTTACCATTGTATTCTTTTAAAGTTGTGTAAATATCAGTGTAATCTTCTGTTATAGGAATTTTTGATAAATTGTAAAGAATATTATTTGGGAATCCGTGCTTTTTTGAAATTATTTGAGCGTTTGCATTTTCGCCTTCAACTTCTAAAATTTTATATTTATCGTAGTACTGGAATGTTATTGTAGCGTTTTTTTCTTGTGTTGTGCTAATTTCCTTAATTATAGTGTCAGAAATTTGAAGTATTTTTTTGTAGCGTGTGATATTTTCGTAGTGTACATCGTCTGTACTGCACCCACAAATGCTGTCATGAGCCTGATTTTGTAAAAGTAATTTGTAGGCATACTCAATTACTGACGTGTATTTCCCACCGAAGTTATGTTGCAGCCTATTTGCCAAATCCAATTTGTATGAACATTCTGTATTGAGTTGTTTAAGTCTTGTTCTTGTAGAGTAAGTGCCTGGAAGTATGAATGTTTGAGAATTATCTCGTAATTCACCGTTAAATTTTACTTTAAATTTAACATTATTAAAATATTCAAAAATAGAACCTAATTTTATTTCGTAATCTTCAAGTTGTTCATTTACATTTTCAATTTGTTCTATAATGTCGTCAGGTATACCTAAGTGATCAGCCCCTATTGGCAAAAGTAATATGTTTCCTGATTTTTCAGCGATTTTGTCAAGATTTGATTTCAAAAATTTTGTTTTACCTTCAATTGATATATCCGATGAAAATATATCCATAAAATAACCGCGAATCAGGTTAACTGTATTAATGCCGTTGAAAATAAATTCTGAGGGTAAATCGCCTACACCACGCCACACAACAGCTTTGTCGATACCGTATTCTTTTAAAATGGGCGGAACATTTTGACTATGACCAAATGTATCTGCCAGATAACCAATAAAATCTTCACACCCAAAAGATTTTGCTATTTTTATTCCAATTTCAAGGTTTTTGCTAAAGCAAATTGCATCTGTTAAAAATTCGTCAACCAGGCAATAAAATGGACCTATGAATAGCTTTTTTCCTTTAATGAGTTCTCTTATTAAAAATTCTTTTTCAGGTCGTAATTCGAGGTAATCAAGTAATGCTGCAACTTGACCATCAAAGTAAAATGACGGAATTTTACCTGTTTCAAGCAGATTTAAGACATTATCAAACATTTTCAAAAGTCTCAAACGAAAAACTTCAAATTCTCTATACCACTCCCTATCCCAGTGTGTGTGCAAATATGCTATTACCTGTTTTTTATTTTTTACCATAGTCTACCTCAAACAAATTTTATCATTTTAGACCTAATTAAGTCTAATTGTAAAGACTAACCGGAAGGAGAATAAAATTTTTACAACCTGAATTTAATATTTTAATGAAGAGAAGGGGTGATATAATGAGAATATTTTTAATTTTATTTGTTTTGTTATTTAGCCTAAATTCGGTTGAAGCAGGTATAACTTACTATAATAACAACAATTCTGTTTCTAATACAAAAACAACTCAGTCCAATGATGCTTATAAAGAAGATTTAAATATGGTAGAAAAAGGCATTTTTGGCAGAATTTATCCGACTGATAATGTAAAAACAAGAATTACGCGTATAGAGCGAAGGATGTTTAATCGTGTTTATCCGTCAATGAGTATTTCACAAAGAATGAATAATATCGTTGAAAATTACGAAAATGGAACGGCATACAACAATAGTTTAAAAAATAGACTTATAAATACCTTTATTGGTCAGCCTACCGGCTACACTCCTCCGGTTTATCCTTCACCTTACATAAATACTTATGGACCATCTTATATGCAGGGAACCTACGGTAACAACGGTTGGGGATATCATAATATTGTCAGACCAGTTATGACGGGTGCGGGAATACATATTCTTGATTAATGTAAAAATTTTATAAAGAGAGGGATTAGTTAATATTTTAATGATACCATATACTTGTAGCTAGATTAGAAGAAGAGGTACAGTATGTGTGGTATTGTAGGATATGTTGGGTACAAACCTGTTTTAGATATATTACTTGACGGATTAGAACAGCTCGAATATAGAGGGTATGATTCCTCAGGTATTGCTGTTCAATGTCAAGATAAGGTAAAGGTTTATAAGGCAGTTGGCAAGCTCAAGAATCTTAGAGAAGAATTAAGTCCTCATGCTTATGAAATATCCAAATCAACAACCGGTATAGGGCATATTCGCTGGGCAACTCATGGAGCTCCTACTGTTGTAAATGCTCATCCGCATACTTGCAATTGCGGCAAACTTGTTGTTGTTCACAATGGAATTATTGAAAATTATAAAGAACTAAAATTAAATTTAGAGACAAAAGGTTGTAAGTTTGTTTCGCAGACTGATACTGAAACTGTTGCACATCTTGTTGCCCAAAAATATGAGATTACAAAAAATTTAACCGAGGCAGTAAAACTTGCAACAAAGGAAATTGAGGGTGCTTATGCACTTGCCATAATGCACAGTGATGAACCTAATAAACTTGTTGTTACAAAAAGAAATGCCCCTCTTGTTATTGGTGTTGCTAACAATGAATTTTATGCAGCTTCTGATATTCCTGCGTTTATAAAGCATACAAATCGAGCGATTTATCTTTCTGATAATCAAGTTGCAACTATGACTGCAAATACGTTAAAAATCGAAGATATTGATGGAAATATTATTGAGCCAAAAATAGAAATATTGCCTTGGGAACCTGTTGCTTTAAGCAAAATGGGTTATAAACATTTTATGCTTAAAGAAATTCATGAGCAGCCTGATGTGATAAGAAATATTCTTGTTGATAAACTTCATTCATCGGAACTTCCTATTATTCTTGATGAAGTAAAATTAACTAAAGAAACTTTAAAAGATTTAAACAGAATACAGATTATTGCTTGTGGTACATCTTTGCACGCAGCTTTTATTGGTAAGTATATTATCGAAAGTTTTTGTGCAATCCCGGTTGATGTTGAAGCTTCGAGTGAGTATATTTACCGCAAAACAGTGACAGATTCACATACCCTTGTAATAGGTGTTTCTCAGTCAGGTGAAACTGCTGATACCCTTACGGCAGTTAAACAATCAAAAGAGCGTGGTTCTCATATTTTGATTATAACAAACCGCCCAGATAGTGCTATGGCTCGCGAGGCTGATAGTTTGCTTTCTGTCAATGCTGGTATTGAGGTTTCTGTGGCTGCTACAAAATCATACATTGCACAACTTACATCCTTTTATCTTTTAGCACTTTATATGGCTGAAATAAAAGGAACGATGAAACCTGATATTTTAGAAAATTTAAAACATGAAATGCTTGTTCTTCCACAAAAAATTGAACAAATTTTGGCTAATAAGGATAATATTAGAGATTGTGCGAGAAAATATTCAGGCACGAGGGATTTTATTTATATAGCAAGAGGTATAAATTATCCGACAGCCCTTGAAGGTGCTTTAAAATTAAAAGAAATAAGCTATATTAACGCAACGGGTTATCCAGCAGGAGAACTGAAACACGGACCTATTGCCATGTTAGATGAAACAATGCCAGTTTTGTCTATTCTTATGAAAGGTTGTGTTTATGATAAAATTCTTTCAAATAGTGAAGAAGCAAAAGCTAGAAATGCCAGAATGATTGCTTTGACAAATTCTTCAGATAAAAAACTGGACGATTTGTTTGATTTTATTATAAGAGTTCCAGAAGTTGATGAATTACTTTCACCTATTATTGCAATTGTGCCTTTGCAGTTGATAGCTTATTATATAGCAGAATTTCTGGGTAAAGATGTAGATCAGCCAAGAAACCTGGCAAAATCAGTGACGGTTGAATAATGAAGCAAGTTGTTTCAAAGATTTTAGAATTAAAGAAAAACAAAAATATTTCAACAGATTCTATAGAACAAATACTTAGTGAACGTTTTAATGATGTTGTTCGTTGGGCAATTGTTGATGTTGGTCCTGATATTCTAAAATTAAGTGTTTCATATAAAAAGGGAGATAATTAAATTATCTCCCTTTAATTCTATTGTAAGATATCTAAGAAATTTTTTGCATCTCTGTATTTTTGTTCAATTTTCCCGGAGTTTTTTGCACCATGTCTTAGTGCGTGTGCAGTTAACCCAATAACTGTTAGTACGCCGGCAGCCATTAAGCCAAATTTACCTTTTTTAGCGAGATCACCAGCTTTCACATTTCTAAGTGAATTAAGAATTTCTTTTCCATATTTGTTGTCCAATAAGGATTTAAGACCATTCTTCATGAAGTTTTTTACTGCTTGTGGAGTGTGCTTCGCAACCCAATTAACTCCTTGGCCTGTGTATGTTGCAGCTGTATTTAATGCCTCTGGATTAGCTTTTGCTAAATAATAAGTTCCAACTGCTGCTCCTGTTGGCAGTGCTGCTGTAACAGTTGTTTTTAAAGCGTTAGCAAACAATTCTTTTCTGCGGCTTTTATTGATGCTTCTGTAATAATCTGCCTGATTATAAAGTCCACCGTCGATACCTGCCATAATAAACCTACTTTCCTTACACACTTAAATAACACTACATTTATATAAAGTATTTTTAGGCAAAAAATTTGCCATAAAAAAAATAATTTTACGGCAAATACTTGTTATATGCTGTTTTTAATCCCTTTACATTTGTTAATATTTAATCATCATTAGAAACAATTCTCGCACCGGTTTCTTCTACACTAAGTGTTTTAAGATCACACTTAATATTTTGATCAGCCCAGGTTTCTTTCACTATTGTCTTTATTTTGTCGAGTTCATTTTTCTTTGAAATAACTAAAATTGAGGATCCTGCACCGCTAATTACGCAACCCAAGACACTTTCAATATGTTTTAAATTATCAATGATATTTTCAAGCCCCTGTATAAGTTTCATTCTGTAAGGTTGGTGCAACTTATCTTGCAGAGCAAGCTTCATCAACTCTTCATCTTGTGTGTGAACAGCTTGAACAAACATTGCCATACGTTTTATATTAAAAATAGCATCTTTCATAGGAACTTCTTTAGGTAAAACAGAACGAGCAATGTCTGTAGATAGCTCAAAATCAGGGACACAAACAGTGATTGCCCAATTTTGCGGCCAATCGAGTTTGCGGTAAACAACAGTTCCGTCTTCTTCTTGAGAGGAAATTACGAGTCCTCCGATGTATGCCGGCGTGATGTTGTCAGGGTGACCTTCTAATTCGCAAGCAATAGACAGTAGTGCTACTTCATCAGCCGGTCTGCCAAGAAGCTCATTTGCAGCCATCAAGGCACCGATAATAACGGAAGCACTGCTTCCAAGTCCTCTGGCAACAGGGATTTCAGACTTAATCGTTATTTTTAATTCACCCGGAGTTTGCCCAATTGAATTATAAAGTAATTCAACAGCCTTATAAACAAGACTGTTTTCGTCTTGTGGTATATGCTCAAGCGAAATGTCACTAACAGCATCACTCTCAGAAATTATGTTTATTTCTACACCGGTACCGGGTAATACAGTTTCTTCTATTGTAACTGTGTTGTAAATAGGCAAAGCCATACCCATACAATCAAATCCAGGTCCTATATTAGCCGTTGTAGCCGGAACTTTTACACTTACTTTCATTTTTATAACCTCTCAAAAAAATTATACCAGAAACACACAAAATATCGCACTTATAAGTTTTTTAAACTATTTGTTAAGTTCAAAAATTGGTTGTATAATCGCTCTATGTACGAGTTTCATCCATATTTCACTAATGACGGATCGGTCGGTTTGTATAGCAGCTGTGCAAATGATATTTATCATAGTGCAACAGGTGCTTTAACTGAGGCATATGAAAAATTTGTCTATCCGGTTAACTTTGAAAAATTACTGACAAAAGATAAAATAAAAATTTTAGATATTTGTTATGGTATAGGTTATAATACAAAAAGTGTTTTGAATTTTATCTTACAAAATTTTATTTTACAAAATAACTACGCTCCGATATATACCGATAACGTTAATAGAGTAAAATATAACGCAGCGACAGATACCGATAATATTTTTAGCAAAATTTCTATAACAACAGTAGATAATGATAAAATTTTATATTTTTTATCACCGTTTATAAAAACCGGAAATAAGAATATAAAAAATCAGAAAATTGATTTTGATTATGAAAAAATATACAAATTTTTGCAACAAGATCAAAAAGTTAAAAAATTAAAAATTAATAAAATTGTAAATTTTGCAATTTTAGAAAAAATTATAGAAAAATCGCCTGAAATATTTGAAACTGAACAATTTTCAAAGATTTTGTATAACAAAAGCTACACGGACTTTTTCTCAAGCGATATAAAGGCTTTATTTAAGTTTTATCAAAGCGAGAGGTTAAATAATACCTCCAACCTCTATAAACCCCTCAATTTACATAATATATATTATAAGTATATATCAAATCGCTATAAAAAACAGCTAAAAACCTATAAATTACAGGATTTTAATTTCGAGTATAAAAATATGGATGCTCGAAAAATGATTCTGAAAGATAGTAATTTATATAATTTAATATTTTTAGATGCCTTTACGCCAACAAAATCTCCTTGCCTGTGGTCTGTTGAGTTTTTTAAGCAGTTATTTGCACATTTACAAGACGATGGTGTTCTATTAACTTATTCAACATCTGCTGCTGTGAGAGGGGCAATGATAGAGGCAGGTTTTTGTATTGGGAATATTTATAACGAGCGATTGGAAAAATTTACCGGAACGATTGCTTCAAAAAATTCTAACACTATAAAATATCAACTCTCAGAATTTGATTTTGGGCTTTTAAAAACGAAAGCAGGTATTCCATATCGCGATAAAAATTTAAACGCTGAAAATGAGGCAATTATCACGGCAAGAAATTTTGAAGTTAAAAATTCGGACAAAATATCCAGTTCTATGTATATAAAAAATAGCAAAACTTTATAGGTATGTATCGAAACGATATGATATATACATATTTAAAATTTATGTCAAAGGATATTATTCTTTACGTTTTAGCATTATATCGTAGCCAAGAAGTTTAGCAAAGTATTCAACATCATTAAAATCAAGAGAACCTTTTCGCATTTTATGTGACAAACCGTCCATTGTGTATTTTTTATCACCTTTTTCTGTTGCTAATTTTGCCAGTTGCGTTAGCGTCATACACTCCTTTGCCAATAATATTTTTACAAATTCTCTTACAGACATTTAATACCTCGACTAATAGACTTATACATCTAATTATTGAGTGTATTGACAATTTTAATCAAATAGTTTATAATTATAGAATAATGGCTCGATATACCATACTATATATCTAATATCACTTAACATTTGGGAGGACAAAACATGTTTAAACGAGGATTTACTTTGGCTGAGGGTCCTACGCACAGGGGTAAATCAAACACGCCACCATTGGTAGCTAAAGCAGCGTTTACTTTAGCTGAAGTCTTAATCACCCTGGCAGTCATCGGTGTAGTCGCTGCACTTACTTTGCCAACGTTGATTGCAAACATCAACACCAAGGTTGAAACAAACCAGAAAAAAGTCACCGAAGCAAAACTTATTCAAGGCTTGAATATGCTCGACTTGCATGGCGGGATCAACAATACTTATTCTTCAACCGCTGAATTTGTAAAAGAATTAGGCAAATACATGAAGATTACGGCTGTATGTGACGGAACAACGAAAGCATTTACCGAATGTATTCCATACAATGAGATTAAATATTTCGATGGTAATGAGGAAAAGACTGTAGACATTTCAAGACTAAATACTTCAGCTGCACTAGGCAAAGGTAATCTTTCTAATGGTGCCGAATTTATGGATCCTGTTGTACTAGTTTTAGGAGACGGTATACCTGTAATTTTTACATATAATAAGAATTGTGTATCCGATCCGGATAGTATAATGGATAAGAACAAGTCAATTCATCCTTGTGTTGCGGGGATTTATGATTTGAATGGAAGCAGATTACCAAACAGGTACGGAAAAGATTTGATAGCATTCAATGGTGCAACAATCAACATTGTAGAGATCAATGATAATGTTGGCGGAGGTGATGATTGGGATGATGAATTTTTTGATGATGAGCCTGAAAATGATTCTGCTGTAATAGCTACAATTGGTGGTTACAATATTATTAGCCAAGCAACCCAATCTTTTGGAACACCTTGTTTGTCAAATATGGGTGATTTTGAGGAAATTACAACTTGTCCATTCGGTAATCAGAATGATTATTGGGTAGGAGCATTGGTCGCATGTAGAGAAATGGGTGGACACTTGCCAAGTCCAAGTGAATTAACTGAAATCGCAAAAAAGGTTTACCCTAATGTTGCATCTTACCAATTCAGTGAGTCTACCGGTGTAAAAACAAATGGTAGGTGGGACTATGACATAGCCAATTCACTTGGAATAGATTCTTCCACATGTTTGTGGGCTGCCGAAGAAAGTAATGAGGAAAATAACGGAGATAGATCAGGTGAGCATTCTATGATCAGATGTTTTTCTAGTGATCGAACTTATGCAAGTATGAATATACGTGATAATAATGCCAGTTTTATCTGCTTGGAAGGAGAATTTTAAACATGTATAAGGAGTTAAATATTACAAAATTAAAAACAGCGTTCACACTAGCAAAAGGTGCTACGCACAGGGGTAAATCATACACGCCACCATTGGTAGCTAAAGCAGGTTTTACCCTGGCAGAAGTATTAATTACCCTTGCAATTATCGGTGTAGTCGCCGCTATGACACTACCGACTATAATGGTAAATATCAATTCTAAAGTCGACGGTAATCAGAAAAAAGTCACTGAAGCTAAATTGGTTCAAGGTTTAAATATGCTTGACTTGCATGGT
>JAFUUC010000026.1 GCA_017471365.1 bacterium | reverse complement strand
TCGTCCGAACAAAGTCCGTTTTCGTCCAGTTTGAGATAGGGGTAATTAACAAACTTCCGACAGAAAAAATCCTAATTTTCTGCACCTTTCCGCCAACAATCTCAAACTAACCGCCAATCCCAAAATGGACTGAAAAATACATATGCCCAACCTACATTTTCTGCAAACTTTTTAAAGAGGTCAAAAGACCTCTTTAAAAAGTTTGGGCAGGGGTGGATTGTCTTGAGTTGTTCGCAATAAACGGCATTTCGCATTTTGCTTGCATTGGCTTACGCCACAAGCAAAATTTGCTTCAGCCTCTGCTCACAACTCGCTCGAACCACAATCTGTGATTCTCATCACTACCAACACCAAATAAAAAGACCTCACAAGGAGGTCTTTTTATTTGGGCAGGGGTGGATTCGAACCACCGTACTCTCGCGAGAACAGATTTACAGTCTGTCGCCTTTAGCCACTCGGCCACCTACCCATATTCAATTATCAGTTTCTGCAATAAGCTTATTAAATTTGCCCTTGACGAGATTTGAACTCGTGACCTCTCCCTTACCAAGGGAGTGCTCTACCCCTGAGCCACAAGGGCTTGCACAGGTCTGTTTACTTTCTTCGAGATACATCCGGGTCCACTTGTGCAAACCTTCTGACGTACCCTCCGGCAGTAAAAAAGCCGGCAATGGGACTCGAACCTACAACCTACGGTTTACAAAACCGTTGCTCTGCCAATTGAGCTATGCCGGCACGTTTGCAAGTTCGATTGTATGCAAAAAAAAAATCTGTGTCAAGTCTTTTGTTTTATTTATAATAAATTTGTGGAAAAACTGGAGATTTTATTATGATTAGAGCCGTTACGCCAATAATTTTACTATTCATTTCAAATATTTTCATGACTTTCGCGTGGTATGGACATTTGAAATTTAAAACAACCGCTCTTTGGACAGTTATTCTTGTAAGTTGGGGTATCGCTTTTTTAGAATATTGCTTTCAAGTTCCGGCTAATCGCATTGGTTACCAAACGTACAATGCAACACAACTCAAAACCATTCAAGAAGTCATTACTCTTGTTGTCTTTAGCGGTTTTTCAATTCTTTATCTAAAAGAACAAATTAAATGGAATTATATTGTCGGATTTTGCTTTATTGTCCTGGCAGTATTTTTTATTTTTAAGAAATGGTAACTATTTTTTAATATAACTTGATTTTACGAATTTAGCATTTTAAAATCTTGTTAGTCGGTATAAATAACACAAAAGTTCAAGTTTGGAATCTTGAAAGAAAAGAGGTAAAAATGAAAGAAGGAATACATCCGGATTATAAGAAAACAACGATTAAGTGCGTTTGTGGCAATGAAATCGAAACAGGTTCTGTACAAGAAAACATTACTGTTGA
Organism: bacterium; assembly: GCA_017471365.1. Taxonomy (GTDB): domain Bacteria; phylum Cyanobacteriota; class Vampirovibrionia; order Gastranaerophilales; family Gastranaerophilaceae; genus Zag111. The sequence continues at coordinate 24,134 of JAFUUC010000026.1, read as the reverse complement.
AATTTGCAACAAATGTCATCCTTTCTACACAGGTCAACAAAAAATTCTTGACTCTGAAGGTAGAGTTGAAAGATTTAACAAAAGATACGGAAAGAAAAACTAATTCCTTTCTATTTATTGTTAAGGTAAAGGACTCCGGATTATCCTCCCCGGAGTCTTTTTTTAGTATTAGTTAACGTGTTTGCCATGCTCAATATTTTTTATTAACATGTGAAAAGGGTGCAAAATTAAGATGAATGAAAAAAATAATAAACCGGTTGTAAAACTAATTTCTAAGCCGGAAAATATGCTTAAAACGATTTATACTGCATGCAGAACTTGTTACAGTGCGGATTCACCAATTAACATATATGAGAATGCTACTGACGAAGAAAAAATGCTCAATCTTATTAAAAATGTTGTTGCTTCCGGTCATCACTCAACTATTGAACATATACAAGTAAGTTTTGCTATTTCAAATGTTTCTAGAGCATGTACACACCAGCTTGTTCGCCACAGGCTGATGTCTTTTTCTCAAAAATCACAAAGATATGTAAAAGAAAAGGGACAATTTGACTTCATTATCCCTCCTACAATTGAAAAAAATCCTGAATTAAAAACAAAATTTATTGATTTTATGAGCGAAATTTCTAATAAATATCAGGAATTCATAGAGGCAGGTATTCCGGCAGAAGATGCGAGATTTGTGCTTCCGAATGCAGCGGCTTCGTCACTTGTTGCAAGTTTGAATTTGAGAGAACTCATTCACCTTGCGAATTTAAGACTTTGTACAAGGACACAGTATGAAATTCGATATATGGTTAAGGAAATGTGCCGTGTATTAATTGAACAAGAACCATGGTTAAAAGATTATTTGGTACCAAAGTGTGATGCAATTGGTTTTTGTGATGAACACAAACCTTGCGGCAGAAAGATTACTAAGTCGGAATTATTTGAAAAAGCAGGAATATGAAAGCATTAATTCAGAGAGTAAAGCATGCTTCTGTTACGATAAATGGAGAACTTTATTCAAAAATTGAGAAAGGTTTATTGGTATTTCTTGGTGTACAAAAGGGTGATACTGAGAGTAATGCAGATAAACTTGCAGATAAATTGCTCCATTTGAGAATTTTTGAAGATGAAAACAATAAAATGAATAAATCATTAACGGATGTAAGTGGTGAAATGCTCGTTGTTTCACAGTTTACGCTGTGTGGAAACTGTGAAAAAGGCACAAGACCCAGTTTTGATTCCGCAGAACTTCCGCAAAGAGCAAATGAATTGTACGAATATTTTATATCTGTAATTAAAAAAGCTGCTCAGCCGGTAGAAACAGGCGTTTTTGGTGCTATGATGGATATTGAACTTGTTAATGATGGACCAGTTACTTTCATGGTTGAAAAATAATTTATTTGGAGTACTTGATATTATTTTGAAATTGTGTTAAAATATGGGAGTAAGTTATTATTTTTATTTTAAATTGATTTATATTGTGAGGATGTTACCTTAAATTTATTTATTATTCAGTATTTTTAATTAAGAGGCTTTTATTATGTATGTAAACAAATGCATTAAGTGCGGTCGTGAGTTTGAAACCAAAAACCCTAAAAGGGTTATTTGTCCGGATTGTTTGTATCCTGATAAGAAAATGATGGTTGATGCTCCGATTGAAGGAAGCGAATCTCCGGTAGTAAACGAACCGGCGGGTAATGCAGATGAAAAACCACAATTCTACAGTAGTTATTCAAGTGGCGGAGACGATGAGCAGCGTCCACAAAGGTCTTACAATGCCGGCGGTAATTACAATCGCCCTCGTCAGAATAATAATTACAACCGTCAAGGCGGCTATGGCAATAACAGACCTAATAGCAACCATCAGGGTTACAATAGACCATATAATAACAATAATCGTCAAGGCGGTTATAATAACAGCGGCAACAACAGGTTTAACAACAATCGTCCGCAGCAAAGACGTCCTCAGGGAAATAACAGATTTAACAATAATAGAAGACCGAATAATAGAAACAAGGCTCCAAAGCAATTGCTTGTAAGCAAAGAACAACTTGCACAAATCGAACTATTGTACAAGTTGATGCTACCGTTGCCAAATCCAGATGCACACGAAGTTATTGGTGAAAAAATCGGTTTGGAACCAAGAAAAGTATTTTTTGGAATAAATCTTATCAGACAAAAGATGATGCTCCCGAAATTGCCGTTCCCGAAACGCAAATTGGCAATTACACCTGATCAGTTGAACGCAATAAAGATGCTTTATGAACCATTGCTACCATTGCCTCCTATCGGCTGTCACAAAATTATTGCAGCCCAGTTGAAAATGGACGAATGGCGTGTTCACGTTGGAATCGGTCTTGTAAGAGCCCAAATGGGACTTAGTCGCTGGAATCAGGAGAGAGCTGATGCTCCTGAGGAGTTTAAAAAGCAGGCAATTGAAAATAATTCTGAAGAACCTGCAAAGAAAAAAAGAGGCAGACCTAAAAAGTCGGATGCTCCTGTGGAAGAATAGTTATGACCAAATACATTTCTGTCGGTAAAATTTTGAATTTCCACGGAATTAAAGGCGAAGTTCGCGTAGGTTATTCACAGAACAGGCTTGATTTTTTCTTAACGCTTAATTGTGTTTTTATAAAAGAAAATTCTCAATATAAACGTCTGGATATTGTTTCGGCAAGACCGCACAAGAATTTTGTTATTGTAAAATTCGCAGGTCTCGATGATATCAACCAGGTTATACCGTACAAAGGCAGTATCCTTTTTGTGGAAGAACAAACAGTTCGTGAAAGTCTTGATGAAAATGAGTTTTTGATTGACGAAATGGTCGGACTTGAAGTTTTTGATATTGAAACTGATAAAAAACTTGGATTCGTAATTGGAGTTTCTAATAATGGGGCGAATGACTTACTTTCTGTTAAAACAAATACTAAACATGTTTGCCTCATACCATTCGTAGAAGCAATTGTACCGGTTGTAGATATGAAAAACAGACAAATTAAAATAAATAATATTGAGGGACTTTTGGAATGAGGTTTGATGTATTGACTCTTTTTCCTGATGTCGTGGAGAATTATTGTAATGTTAGTATTATGAAACGTGCTAAAGAATCCGGGGTCTATGAGCTTAATACGATAAATCCCAGAGATTTTACTTTGGACAAACATAAAAAAGTTGATGATACACCTTTTGGTGGCGGGGCTGGAATGGTTTTAGCTCCTCAACCTTATGTTGACGCTTATGAAAGTGTTGAAAAAGTTAAAAATTCTATTACGGTAATGTTATCTCCTCAAGGAAAGCCTCTTGATGAAACAATGGTTTGTAATTTGGTTCAGTATGATCAAATTGTGATGTTATGTGGGCATTATGAGGGGTTCGACGAACGAATAAGAGAGATTATCAAACCCATTGAAATTTCTATCGGAGATTTCGTTTTGACCGGAGGAGAATTACCCGCACTTTGTTTAATTGATGCAGTTAGCAGAAAACTGGAGGGAACACTGGGTAAGTTAGAATCGGCTCAAGAAGATAGTTTTTCAAACGGCTTGTTAGAATACCCACAATATACCAAACCCAGGAATTTTCGTGGATATATGGTTCCGGAAGTTTTGCTAAACGGAAACCACAAAGAAATTGCAAAATATAGATTTGACGAGCAAATTAAACGTACTAAAGTCAGACGCCCTGATTTGTACGAAAAATATAAAAATAAATAGTCTAAGCTGCACTGCAAACCAGTTTTTATCTTGTTAAGCCATTCGGGGTGCCAATGCCAAAAAAGTTCTTAACAAACTTGTAAATACCAACAGCTGCAACACCTACAGCCGCAAGTTTTGATCCACAAACGGCTCCTATACCAAACAATAACGGTAATATATGATTACCTAACATTGAGGTAAATCCTTTAATGTAACCGATTCCTTCATTGAAAAAGCGTTTATAACCCTGATTGAGTTCCATATTATATGAAGCTTCTCTTATACTGTCTTCAAATTTACTCATATTGGTTGAATACATGTCATTATTAAGATAATAAAGACAAGAATTAGCATCTTTTTCACTTGCATAAAGGTCAGATTGAACCTTACCAACATAATGTGCATCAGAAAGCACAACCCCCAAAGCAGCAACACCCAAACCCCTTGTTATGAGGTTTGCGGGTTTTAAAAAATTTGTTAAGCCTGCTGGAATTGGCATAATTTAATTACTCCTTGGTTGTTTTCTTTTCAGTTTTAGTCTTTTTTGTTTCAGTAATAGGAACTTCTTTTTCTACTTGTTTACCTGACATTTGAAGTAAAATTCTGCTTGCATCTATTGCATCTTGTCCAAATCCGCTGTCGGAATTTTGCATTTTCTTCAGTAATTCAACAGAAAGTTTGTCGCCTGTTACAACTCGAGATTCAAGGGCAGTAAGTGCAATCAACTTGATTTCTTCCGACGGGTCCTGAAGCATTTTGTTTATTAATGCGGTTAGTGCTTTGTCATCTTTTCTTGACGGGTCTTCTTCGAGTCGTGCAAGAACTTCTTTTGCTCCGCTCAGACGAATTTCTTTTTCGTTGCTGTTAAGATAATTTTCCAGATTTCTTATATAATCATCTGTTAATTCAATAACTTTTCTTTTTTCTGTTTTTTGAGAAGTATCTGTCGTGGTTGTTGTCTCAGAACTACTCGAATTTTGCCCATTGCTTGTTGTTTCAGAAGTTGTTGAGTTCGTCTGATCTGTTTTCGCAGTTTCATTTCCGGCACCATTACCAGTGCCGTTTGTTTCTTGAGTGCCGGAAGTTTGCTGCTTTCCGTCCGTAGTGGTCTTATTACCTGATTGGTTGCCATCTTCGGTATTATTTGCACCACCTGTTTGTGATGTAGCAGATGTATCAACTCCTGATGTCTGAACATCTGTTCCAGAAGCAGGTGGATTAGGATTTGTTCCCGGATAAACCGGATTTTCCCCGCCGGTTGGCGGATAAGTCGAACCCCCAGGATAACCCGTAGGATAAGTTGCTCCACCAGGTAAAGGCATCCCAGGGTAATAAACACCCGGATAATAAGGCGGCAAACCGCCTGTCGGATAACCATTTGGTGAAACCGTCGGATTATTAATATTTATATTTACAGCCGTTGCTCCACCAGGATTGCAAGGCTGAGGCGGATAAATATTATTCTGAGGATATTGATAATATTGATATCCGTATTGAGGATTTGTACAATATTGTGTCTGAGGAACTTGATGCTCTGCACAATTGCAATTGTAATTACAATTGAACTGAGGCTGATTCCCGGCGTGATTTATGTTCTGCCCGTTTAACTGCATAATAATTTTCCCTATACTACACTTATCTTTATAAAGTATTTTTTTTAGGAAAATTTGCCATGTTTGTTAAGATATATTAACTTGGCTTTCAAGTTTGGCAAGTTTTATTTTGTAAAAATCAACATTTATATTCAATTTTTCGCCAATTATGAGAAGAAGTTTTATAAACTCTAAATCTTTTTCCCTAGGTTGGTCGGAACTATTGTTTTCTACAATATCGCCAATTCTGTGATAAATCTTATTATAATAGATATTTTGAGCTTCTGTTATATCTATTTGCAAATCTAATTTATCTATTATATTAAACAATTCTACAACAGTATCTGCCTGTTGTGATTCAAAACTTTTAGTTAAACGTTTAAGATTTTTAATAATTTGAGCTGCAAAATTCGTATTTGAAGCCGTTTTATCTATTTCTATACCAATTTTACGTGCCTCATAGTTTATATCTCGAATTTGTCTTATAACAGATTCTTCAACAAATCCGTTACTATGTGCAAGTAGGTCATTGTACCGGTGACTCAGTGTATAGCCGGCAGAAATTTTAAATTCTTTTGGAATTTCCAAGCCCAAACTTTGCATATGATAGATAGAACTTTTACCCTGATCAAACATTTCTTCATATCGGGTCGCAAATTTTTCCAGATTATCTTTGAGTAAAATCTGCAAAATCTTTTTTCTTTCTTCAATAAAAATATCTTTCAGCGTAAAATATTCTTTTCCAAAAGTTTCATCTAAAGCCCTAATCACCTCTGTAAGAGGGTTAAGCATATATGTTTTAATCAGATTTTCTTGCAGAGTATTAAATTCATCATTTGAAGAAAATTCTTTTATAGCACAATGAAAATCTCCATCAGAATACTGCATTAAAGCAAATATTAAATTAGATTTTTTCAGTGTTACTCTTGATTGAATTTCAATATTTCCTACAACAAAATTTGAATTACTTTTTTCAATTTTTTTGTAACTATCTCTTTTTACACTGTAACAATAAACATTTTCTTCGTCATCAAAATCCTGATATAAAGAAGATATTGCCCACAAACAGGCAACTTCTTTTGGTGTTACAATAGAAGGTTTGACAAAATTTTGATAAATATTTTTCCCTGTACCAAATTCTTTAATGTTACTTTTCGCTTCATCAAGAATTTCCAAGAATTTATGTTCAAAATTTTCTTTCGTAAAATTAGAAGCCAATTGCATTGCTCTTGCGGCATATTTTAAGATTTGAACTGTCTCTAAGCCGGAAATTTCATTGAAAAACCAACCGCAACTTGTATACATCAACATTGCTTGACGTTGAATTTCTAAAAGCTCCATACCAAGAACTTTTTCTTCTTCGTTTATATCTGATTTAAAAAATTGTCTTTGAAAATCCTTGATAGTTTTATAATTTCTATTGAGTATTACTTCGATATAACTATTGCGAACTCCCCAAGGATTTTTGCAAAAATATTTAGAACCTTCTTTTTCAAAAATTTCAGATAATTTATCTCTTAAAAAATCTAAAGCTTCTCTTAAAGGCTTTCTCCATTTTTGATTCCAGCCGGGTTGACCACCAGTTGAACACCCGCAGTCTTCACACCAGCGTCCAACACCGTGGAAACAACTCCACGAAGAAGCTTGTTTAATATCAACTTCCCAATCACTTGCATATTTATCTAAATACTCGGCATAATTAGTAATTTTAAAACCTTCAGCCTCTGCTTTTATTTTCAAGACATACGAAAGAGCCATATCACCAAATTTTGTGTGATGACCGTAACTTTCGCCATCAGTTGCAATATTAATCAGCTGCGGATAATCTCTAAATTCCGAAACCCCTTCTTCAAGACGTTTAATAAACTTATTTCCATCTTTCAAAAGTTCATCAAACGCAACAGAGCGGGAAATTGCACCGTCGTAAAAGAACAAATCTATAGACTTTGTCGGATCACTTTTAATTGTGTATTTGTAAGATCTCGCCGGATCAATATTTCCCCAACTTACATCCTGCCATTCCTTATCACAATTTCTTTTGGCTTTTAATGCCTGATAAGGAGAAAGTACGGTGAACTTTATTCCATTATCAACAAGAACTTTTAAAGTTTCATCATCTACAGCAGTTTCCGCTAGCCAAATTCCTTCAGGTTTTCTGCCAAAACGGTATTCAAAATCTTTTATTCCCCATTTTACTTGAGTTTCTTTATCATGAAGGTTTGCCAGCGGCATAATTATATGATTATAAACCTGAGCCATAGCATTTCCATGCCCATCATGCTCAGATACACTTTCTATATCTGCCTTTATAATCCTTTCATATGTCAAAGGAGCATAATTTTCCATCCAAGACAACAGCGTTGGACCAAAATTAAAACTCATGTACTCGTAATTATTTACGATATCTAAAATTTTATTGCGAGAATCTACAATTCGTGAAACTGAATTTGGGGTGTAGCATTCTTTGCAAATTCTTTCGTTCCAATCGTGAAAAGGTAATGCACTGTCTTGCAATTCAATTGCTTCAAGCCACGGATTTTCTCTCGGCGGCTGATAAAAATGTCCATGTATAGTTAAAAATTTGTCTTTAGATGCTTCCATTTTTATAATTCCTAATTTAGATAGGGTTATCAAATATCATTAATCAAAAGTTTGTTCTTCTTTTTTAGGATTTTTCTTCGTTAAAACTTTAAAATCATCAACATCCATCCAAGCATCTCCGAGAGCATTTGAGAACACTTTTCCCGTAAATTCCACTTTATCTCCGGCATCTAGATCGATATTTTTTTCAGCAACCTCTTTTTTTAGAAAGATTTTTAATTCAGAAAGCGGAATATTATGGTTTGTTACATCAGGACGTTGAATTAGAAATGAGATGTAGTTTTCAGATGATCTCATTGCCGGAGAATAATCAAGCCCGAGTGTTGAAAATTTGTCAAATTTTCCTACAATACGTATATTTTGTTTAAGATATCTTGTCGGATTAGCAACAACATCCAGAGCGTTAACCGTAGTATATTGAATAGGAGCATTTGTTGCTACAGGAACAGGATTAGCAACAAAAGTCGTTTGAGAATTAACTACGCTTGCTGAAGATATTGAAATTGCTAATGCTACAGTTATGATCCAAATTTTTCTCATTTTCACCTCTTATATAAACTTATAACGATATTGTAGCATATATAAAAAATTTATTCCAGTAGTCCAAAGGGTAAAATACTGAAAAATCGTACAAATATTTATTAATTTAGTACCTGCAAAACCGAAAGTTTTTAATAACTATTTTACAAAAAATTCTCCATCTACACTGGCATAAATTGTAATATTTCCGGATTCAATATTTGTAGAAGTTTCCGGTGCCGCAGCATCAAGCGAAGCTCCACTTGCTTTCATTAGTCTCATATTAGTTGCATAGGTAACTCGTCTTTGGTTTAAAGAACAAGATGTTCTAATTTCCTTTACACCCAAAACTGATGAACCAACTGCCCCCGCAACAATATCCGCACGAGAACGAACCTGTTTTGCAGCCTTAGATAAAAGATCCGCACATTGAACATCTTGATTTGACAAAGTGAAATTCAAACTGTTTACATTTGTAGCCCCAAGATAAATTGATTTATCTATAAAACTAGAAACTTTATCTAAATATTTGGTGTGTACTATAATATTATTAGATACTTCATACTTATCAAAATATCTTTTACCGTCTTTGTAAGTATAAATAGGTGTTGCTGAGTAGTTTGAAGTCTTTATATAATCTCCATTTGAAGGTTGTATATTAGATTTCAAATATTCATATACTTTGTTTGAAATTTCTTTGTTTTTTTCTGAAGCCTCTTGCATAGACTTTTTATCGGAAGTTTTGATTGCAATAGAAAACTCTACCGTATCAGGTGAAACTTCTTTTTCGGTAGTATAAGACACAGAAATTGATCCTTTTTGATTTTGAGTGTTATCAATAGCATTAACTGCTAGCGGACTCATAACCGATATTGCACAAACTGCCAACAACGCTGCAACAATTTTTTTCATAACAATACTCCTTTATTTTAAGTTAGAAACTTTTTTATCATCTTTAGCCTGTTCAATCATCTGACGTTCAAGTTCTTCTGCCAAGTGACGACGCATAACTTGTTGAGGTGTTTCAAAAAGGTCACTTTTTTTAATCATATTATTTATAGCTCTAAAATGCGGACTCATTCTTGATTTTTGCATAATCATATCAATTTCACTATCTGTAAGATCTTTTGACTCTTTAAAAGAAACCGCAAGATCTTTTTTTGTAAGAATTGAATAAGATACAAAAATCATTCCCCAAATCAAAACACCTTGAAAAATATTCAAAACAGGCAACATATAAGGTCCTGCCAAGTATTTGTTCCACAGAAACATAGCAACTTGTCCGGGGAAAATCACAAACCCTGCGAACATACAAATACTCATAAATATCGCAGTAACCATACCTCTAAAACCAGTTATTTGAACTATCTTCATCTTCGACCTTATATCCTTTACTCAATCATTTCAAGAAAATCTTTTTCTGTCAATATTATAACACCCAAATCCTGTGCCTTGTCAAATTTAGACCCAGGATTGGCTCCTGCCAAAACATAAGATGTTTTTTTGGAAACAGAAGATGATGTTTTTCCTCCGTTAGATTTTATTAAGGCTGCTGCTTCATCACGAGTTAAATTTTCCAAAGTTCCGGTTAAAACGAAGGTTTTACCGGACAATTTATCTGATTTTGGAGCCGCTTTTGAGACAGGATTCACCCCCAAATCCTTTAAATCTGATAACAATTTTAAATTAGCTTCATTCCTAAAGTAATCATAAATCGACTGAGCAACAATTATTCCAACCCCTTCAATTTCTGATAATCTGGCTGTATCAGCATTTTTTATATCATCCAGCGAAGCAAATTCTCCTGCAATAATATCTGCGGTTTCTTTACCTACATGCCTGATACCAAGAGCCGTTAATAACCTATTTAATGGTCTAGATTTACTTTCTTGGATCGCCAAGTACATATTTGAAGCAGATTTTTCTTGAACCAAATCAAGCATCATGAAATCTTGCGGTAACAAGCGGTACAAATCAGCCGGATTTGATATCATTTTTTTCTCATAAAGCTGAGCTATAACAGAAGGTCCAACATTATCAATATCCATAGCATCTTTTGAAACCCAAAATTCAATTTTTGAACGCATTAATTGACCACAATTAGGATTAGGACAATATAACCCTACTACACCCTCCTTTTCTATAAGTTCTGTTCCACAAGCCAGACAATTTTTTGGAGGCTGATATACCGGTAAATTTTCGTGTTCTTTGGTTCCAATAACTTTAATTACTTTCGGGATTATTTCCGCTGCTTTCATAATTAGAACGCTATCACCAATACGAACATCTAACCTTTTGATTTCATCAAAGTTATGTAAACTGGCTCTGGAAACAGTGCTTCCTGCGAGTTGTACCGGCTCTAATATTGCAACAGGAGTAACAACACCTGTTTTACCCGTATTAAGTTCAATATCAAGTAATTTTGTAGCAACTTCTTCCGGTGGAAATTTGAATGCTGTTGCCCATTTTGGAGCCCTTGCCGTAAATCCTAAATCCTTTTGAATTGCTAAATCATTAACCTTTATCACGACACCATCAGTTGCATAATCCAATTCAAAACGCTTTGTAGCCCACTCATTACAAAAATCAATAGCACCTTGAATGTTCTTTACAAGTCTGATATTTGGATTAATCTTAAAACCAAGATCTTTAAGTTTCATAATACTTTCATAATGACCTGTAATATTTTTATCAATTTCGTCTTCAAAAATCGCCGTGTAAGTAAACATCGAAAGATCTCGTTTTGCGGTAATTTTGCTATCTAATTGTCTTAAAGAACCACTAGCTGCGTTTCTGGGATTGGCAAAAACTTTGTCACCAGTATTAAGAGCTTCTTCATTTAACTTATTGAATGAGGATTTTGGCATATAAATTTCACCACGAACTTCAAGATTTTTTGGTTCAAAAAGTTTTAAAGGAATGGCTTTAATTGTTTTTAAATTTTGTGTAATATTTTCACCTGTAACTCCATCACCTCTGGTCACACCAAGAGTAAATAACCCGTTTTCATAAGTCAAAGCTATCGCCAGACCATCGATTTTTAATTCACAAACAAGTTCAAGTTCTTTATTGTACTCTCTACAAACTCGATCATACCATTTGCGAAGTTCTGTCTCATTATAAGTATTATCGAGGCTGTATAACCTATATTTATGCGTATGTGAGAAAAATTTTTCACTCACTGATCCAACTCTCTGAGTGGGGCTGTCCGGAGTTTTGAACATTGGATATTTATTTTCAAGTTCTTTTAATTCCGCAAATAATTTGTCATATTCAAAGTCCGTTAAATAAGGATCTTCTTCCACATAATATTTATAATTACTTTTATTTATTTCATCTTTCAGATAATCAATTCGTTCTAGTACGTCCATAATTTCCTTTTTAAGGATTACTATCCTACATAATCATTAATAATTCTCTAATAACTTTAGTTGCAACAGCGGTTGAAGCACCGCTTGTATCATAATCAGGTGCCAATTCAACAACGTCTGCCCCAATAATATTAAAATTTTTCAAATATTTAAACCAATCAACCAGCTCATTAAAACTCATTCCACCCACTTCCGGTGTACCTGTTCCAGGCACGATTGAAGTATCAAGGCAGTCTAAATCAACTGTAATAAAAATATTTTTACCTTTTATGCAATCTAAATCTGAATATTTGTGACATAGTGTATTATTTTTCTCCATAAATTCCCATTCTTCTTTCATACCGGAACGGATGCCAATTTGTTTAATATTTTCTGGACCAACTATTTTAGAACAGTGACGAATAACTGCACTATGAGACATTTCTTCACCTAAATACTCCTCTCTTAAATCTGTATGAGCATCGAAATGTACAATAGCCAAATCTTTATAAAATTCAGATATAGCCTTAATTTCAGGAAATGTTACAAGATGTTCTCCACCAATGCCAAAAACACGCTTTCCGTCTTTATAAATATCTTTGACATTATTTTCAATTTGTTCCAATGTTTTATTAGTGTTTCCGAGCGGAAATTCCAAATCACCGGCATCGTGAAAGTTTACGTCAGAAAGTTCTCTATCAAATATCGGAGAATATTCTTCCAATCCCCAGCTGGCAAGTCTTATTTGTTCTGGTGCAAAACGAGATCCCGAACGATAAGATACGGTTCCATCAAAAGGCAATCCAAGCATAATTATATCTGATGAACTGTAATTCGGATTTTGTCCCATCCAATTTCTATCTAAAAATGGTCCTGTTAACATTTATATACTCCTTAGCTGTAAAAATATTTTATCATAAATATTTCAAATATTTTTTAAATGTTGTACTTTTAATTCCGGATATAGAGTTATTCCAATCGCATCAATTCTATAGGAATGTATTTTGTGTTGGCTAATATATGTCATAACACCTGTTTTTATATGATTATACTTTGTTTTCGTAATTGCTTCGAGTGGAGTACCAAAGCTATCATTCTTACGAGTTTTTACTTCGACAAAAATGTATTGATTTTTATTTTTTGCAATAATATCAATTTCACAAAATCTTGAAAAGTGAACATTGCGTTCTACAATTTCATAACCATTTTTTCTTAAATATTCACAGGCAAAATCTTCACCTATATTGCCAAATTCTTTTTTGTTCACTGCTTAATCCCACATCTTGCGAATTTATTCAAATCTATCAAATTTTGTAAATCATTTGTACTTATGTTTTTATTCCATCTTACAGGTGAAATATCTATACCTCCCCTACGAGTGTATAAGGCACAAACCATCAATTCATCGTTTTCATCGAGTAAATCATTTATTCTTTTAAATATCATTTCGCAACATTCTTCATGAAAATGATATTCCGAACGAAATGAAACTAAATATTTCAATAGAGAAGCATAATCTATTATTTTTGTAGACTTGTAATAGATAAATACATCTCCAAAATCCGGTTGATGAGTTACCCTGCAATTAGAACGCAAAGAGTCAAATTTTAAATAATTTGAACAAGTTTTATTATTTTTAATAACTTTTAAAAGCCCGGGAGACTCTTTAAATTCATCAATTGTCAGCTTATCTTCTTCAATAAAATTCGCAATATCAATGAAATTGTTAAATATTTCAATTTTATTTATATTTGGTTCAAGAAAATTTGCCTCGACATTAGTTGAAAGTTTTTCATTCAAATCCTTTTCTATAATGGATTTGCAAATTTCAAGACATTCAATTTTTGTTTCACCAAAACAAGACATATTAAACGAATTTAAATATAGCTTTAGAGATTTTGATTCAATAATTGACGGTGAATTGACTTTGTACCTTAGTTTCAATACCCGAGTAACAGGAATATTACTCTTTGTCAAAACAGAAAACTCATAACAATGCCAAACATCCCACCCATCAAACGGCAAATTACTTGAGTCAATATTATACAGTCTCCTATTTTCTTCTCTTGGTACTGCAACTAACAATGACGGATCATAGCTCTGCGAGCCATTTGATTTTTTGCCCAGGTGAGTGCCTGCTATTTTATCAGTTTTCAACATAAAAAGATTGTAGCACAAAAATATATTAGCATTTATGGAACCGGGTCGTAACCACCAGGGTTTTTGGGGTGGCAGCGGCATACACGTTTTAAACCAAGCCACAATCCTTTTAATGCCCCATACTTCACAATGGCTTGTTTTGTATACTCAGAACACGTTGGTGTAAACCGACAAACAGCCGGAGTGAATTTTGAAAACCACTGATATATTTTTATTAGATTAATAAAAATCCCTTTCATAACCCTCTATCCAACATAGGCTTCGCCAATAGTATCAATAGCTTCAACTTTAATATCCGTAATAAGTTCAGAATAAGAAATCACAACAATTGTCGGAATATGACGTTCTAAAAGTTGATATAAAGGTAATCTTATTCTCGGAGAACATAAAACAACAGGCTGTCTGCCACAAGTTTGGTGAGCACGCATTAAGGTAGTAGCAGTAGTTTCAATAAGTTCCTGAACCTGTACCGGATTAAGCAAAAACATTGTTCCTAGCTCCGTTCTCTGGCAACTATCATCAAGTATTTTTTCCCATTCAGGCGAAAGTGTTAATGCATAAAGTACTTTATCATCTTCAACGTTTGAAAGACAAATCTGTCGACCTAATGCAGCTCTCAAGCGTTCTGACAAAATATCCGGTTCTTTGGAAAATCTTGCATAATCACAAAGTCTTTCAAATACAAATATGATATCTTTGATAGAAACTTTTTCTCTAATAAGATTAACAAAAATTTTTCTCAAGTCACTTGTTGAAATAATCGTTGGAACAAGGTCATTAACAAGAGTTGGATCCTGACTTCTGACAAGTTCCATAAGTTTGAGAACATCCGTTTTAGTCATAACTTCATCAACGTGTTTTCTTACACATTCTTGAAGGTGAGTTACAATAACATCTGTTGCATCAACTGCTGTAACAAGACGTGCAGCTTTGGCATCTTCCTGTGTAATCCAATAAGCTTGAGTTTGATAGGTCGGATCAATACCAATAATCGCATCTTCAGGAACTTCTTTTTTCATAGAATCCCATTGGTCCGCAATTACCATGTATTTGCCAGGGTAAACGTAGCCTGTAGCAACATTATTACCCCGAATAAGTATCATATACTCATTCGCATCAAGTGCTGATGAATCCATAATTCTTATGTTTGGTAAAATATACCCAAGTTCATCAGTAACTCTCTGTCTAAGTGCTGCGATTTTGGCAAGTAATTGACCCTCCTGATCCGGATCAGCAATAACAAGAAGATTAGATCCAACCTGCAAACTCAAAATATCAACACCCAAACGTTCATACATTCTATTAGGGTTAACAAGATCCTGCATATTCTGCCGAACATTCTCTAATTGACCGAGTTGCGACTGAACATCGTCATTGATAAGTACCTGAAATCCTGCAATGAAAATACAAGCAGCAAAAACCAAAAACGGCAACCAAGGCAACCCCGTCCAATGACCGGTCAAAGCGATCAAAAGCAAAAATGCCGCTGCAAAAAACAACGCATAAGGTTTACTTGTAATTTGTTTTGTAACGTCAGAACCCAGTGAAGGACTTGCAGATGATGCCCGCGTCATAAAAATACCGGCAGAAATTGACATTAAAAGCGACGGAACTTGAGACGCCAAACCATCACCAATTGTTAAAACAGTATACTGTTGGACTGCGTCTGCAACAGGCATTTGATTCATCAAACATCCTACACACAAACCACCAATAATGTTAATTAAAACAATAATAATACCGGCGATAGTATCACCTTTAACAAATTTCATCGCACCATCCATAGAACCCATTAAGTTTGATTCTCTGGAAAGATCTTCACGTTTTCGAGTCGCTTCTTCAGGTGAAATTAAGCCAGCATTAAAATCCGCGTCAATTGTCATTTGTTTACCCGGCATAGCATCAAGAGCAAATCTTGCCGAAACTTCCGCAATACGCTCGGCACCCTTTGTAATTACCATAAACTGCACAACCGTAATAATTAAGAAGATTACACCGCCGACAATCATGTTACCGCCTGTTACGAAGGTACCAAAAGCATGAATAACCTCACCTGCTTCACCTTTTGCCAAAATCAAACGAGTTGAAGCAATTGAAAGTACAAGTCTAAACATCGTGCCAATTAATATAATTGACGGGAATGATGATAATTCAAGTGTTTTTTGCACATAAAGTGCAAACATTAACAATGTAATGCCAAGAGTAATATTTAAACAAATACAAAAATTTATAATCCAAGTTGGAAGTTCAACAAGCAATATTAAGATCAGAGTTAAAACAAACCCTGCCATCAACATTTCACTTATAAAGTTGTTATTTGTTTCCGGTGCTGCCATTAAACTTCTTTTAATACCTCACTTATTATCGACAATTGGGTTTCTATTGTTGCATCAATTACGCCATTCGTTGTTGTAACTAAACATCCACCTTCCATAGTATTTTCGTCAGGAATAATTATAACTTTTGCTTCTAACCCTTCTGCTGAAACGATTTGAGGAATTTCCTGCTTAAGAATATCAGTCTGAGAAGGGTTCACTTTTAGCATAATTTTTGTTTCTTCGCGAGACAAGCCCTTTAATATTTCTTTTATATTCTCAATTAGAATTTGCGGATCTTCGCTCATTTCTTTCTTAATAATTTTTTTTGCTATATCAAGGCTAATATCAAGAATTTCCGGAGCTATTTCATTATAAACAGCTTGTTTAGCACCCCAAAAGGATTCCAGAGAAGCTTTTAAAGATTGTATATCTTCTTGAGCTGCGTTTATACCTTCTTGGTAACCTTCTTGAGCCGCAGCTTCTCTTATAGCATTCGCTTCTTCTCTTGCTCTGGAGATCAAATTTCTATCATCAATTCTGCGAAAGCCACGTCTACGATCACCTTTACGACGTTCTTGACGTTGTTTAAAATCGATATTATCAAGATCAAACAGATCAACATCTTCTTCTTTAGAAAGTTCCGGTATCACAGACTGGACAGACTCTTGTGAAGTTTGTATTTGTTCATCTATCCCTTCATCAACATTCTGTTTTTGATTTTTCTTTTTTATAATCATGATTTAACATCATTATACACTATCTCTAAGATGCGTGGCAACAATGCTTGCAATCTTTGGCGGCATTTTGTCGTAGTAGTTACCTTCTATTGCGTTGTAAACAAGACGTTTTACGCCGGTTCTTTCTTTAATCAAGATTGTATCTATTTGTTTAGCATTTAACTTTTCCGTTATTTTTTTTATACTTAATACAACTTTAGCAGGAGTAAGATCTGTATTTTTAGGAAGAGTTGTCTTAATTTCCTGTAGACAACGCAGTGCATTTTGAGGTCCGACTTTTTCAGCTAATGCAGGTACTTTCATGTATTTTATGATAGTTTTCGCATCGTCATCATCAAATGTATTTAAAATAGTTTGGACTTTGTCCTGATTCATTCTTTTGAAAAGCAATGCAACGGTAGCAAGTTTCAAAACTTTTGAATCAACCTTAGGAAATTCCATTAATTGCAAATCTTGAGCAGATGAGTTTGAATTATTTTGTTCCGGTTGAGGTAGAGGTTCTGGATTTTGAGCTGCTTGTTGTTGATTTTGCATTTCTTGTGCCATTTTTTCCATATTGGATTGTGATGAAGCAAATTCCATTAAACCTTCATCAATGGCCCCGTGATCTTTTAATTCTTTAATTGCCTCAAGGTATGCTCGTTTCACGTGATGTTCAACCAGGTCCAAAATTTGTTCACTTGGGAGTTTCTGTGTGAAAGCTTGCTTTGATATTTCAAAAATAGTATATGCAATCTTTTGTAGTACTCCGTCCCAATATTGACGAGGAATACCCGAACGTATTACATCAACTGATTTGTGAAAAGACCATTCGGCAATTATTTGTGTAATTGTTTTTGATGTATCTGCATCAAAATTTAAATTTGGATCTTCAGCTAAGGTTTTACCCGCCATCAAAGAAAAATTACCGAGTGTATTTACAACATATTGTTTTTGTTCCTCGTTAAATTCCTGTGGAACTAAGCCTACTGCTTGTCCGGCAAGATCATTTGCGAAATTTTCATAATCAAAATCTTTAGCTGCCATTTTTACCTTTATGTATTACTTACTCCGCTTTCTTCTATCCAACTTTTTATATTATCTGCATCATCTTCTGTTATTTCGCTTGATATAGAATCCAGAGAATTTGTCAGAAGGTTCTCATCAAATTGAGGTATTTGGCCTCTTGTATTTTGCTGATTAATCAAATCTTGAGCAAGCTGTGATTGTCTTTGAGTTAACTGGCTTGCACGAGAATTGATATCACGGAGCTGTTGCTCTTGTTCTAAAGATTTTTTTCTTAAAGCTTCAACTTCAACCTGATTTTCTTCTTTTAAGCGATTCATTCTTCCGGAAATCACTTTGAATATTATAACTATGCCAATTCCCGTTATTAGCAAAGCTAACCACCAAGGGTTTCCTGTTTCATCAACTACAGGCAAATTAGGTTGTTTTTCCGGATTCAAATACGGATCAGTTGAACTTGTAAATGCAATGGATACATTTGATGCTGAAACTTTCGGACTTGCGGCTCTTGCAATAAGTGTTTTTAGCTCATTTAGAGTTATGTCTGCCGGGATATTGTTTTTATCGAGTGTTACAGCAATAGATATATCTTCAACAACGCCGGGTTTAATATATTCGTTTGTTTGTGTTTTTGTTACACCGTATTGTCTTTCGGTTGCCTGTCTGGAGTAATTTCTACTTTGGCTGGAATCAGTTGAACCGTTAGGCAAACCATTTGGCAAATACACACTCACTGCATTTATACCTTGACTTTGGTCTTGGGTTTGGTCTCCGAGACCTTCTGTAAATGATTGTTCCGAAACAGAAGTCTTTTTGTTTGGATCGTATTCTATTGAAAACTTTTCAACAGGAGTTTGGCGTAAAAATGTACTTACAGTAGCAACATAATTGCCCGGACCAACAAGTCTATCAAGTTGTTTTGAAATTTTTTGCTGCATATATTTATCATTTTCTTCAAGTTTTTGCAGCATTTCATCTTCAGCATCCATAACACTGTGGTATACATTTCCATTAGTGTCAGTTATGGCAATATTTTCTGCTTTTAAACCAGAGACACTACCTAATAAGAGGTTACTAATAGCTTTCACCTTAGTTTGATCAAGTTTTGTAATACCATTGTTTTCTTTGCTTGGTGGAGGCAATACAATTTGAACAGTTGCTGTTTTTGGTTTTGGATCATCAAACATTGTACTGTTTTCCGGTATAGAAATAAATACCGTAGCATTCTGTATCGGTGGAATTTGTTTAATCAATCTTGCAAGTTCTCCATTCATTGCTCTTGCAAGACGGATTCTTTTATCTTCTTTAGTTGAAGTAAAATCACCTTTATCAAATATTTCAAGACCAACATTTTGATCCATCAAGCCACTTTGCACAATTGTTATCAAAGCATTATCTCTATCAGTAACAGTACATTTTTTGGTTAAAGTAGAACAGTTTTTAGCATTCAGATAAAGAGTTGATTTTGTACCACTTGCAGATGAACGTTCTACCGTAATTCCTTGTTTCGCGAGTAGTGCTTGAATTTCTAACGCTTTACCAAGATTGTCAGTTGTTAATAAATTAACATTAGTTTTTAGAGGTTCACCACCGGTATTATTTCCCTTTTTATCCCCACCACCTGCTGTTATCGCTAAAACCATTATTAATGCGGCAAATAAAAGAATAACTATTCCAATTATTCCATATAATAAAGGTTTGTTTTCTAATAATTTTTTAAAGTCCATTTTCGTCCCACAGTCTGTTATTGAATATTGTAATTATATCAGCATTTTATTATATCTATACGGAGATTTGCATTACCCTGTCGTAAGCATTTATAACTTTACCGACAATTTGAGTTGCTACATTAACGCTTATTTCTGATTTTGACATTGCTACTATGACATCATGAATATCAACATTTTTATTCCCTTGCATTGCATCTTTTAAAAGATTATCCGGAGCGTTAACGTTTTCATTCAATCCTTCAACCAAATTATTTAAAACACTTTTAAAGTTTGAAGTTTCAGCCCCTTCAATTCTGTCAAGCCGAGCTGCCGGCATATTGTAGCTTATACCAGTATCAAACTTTGTCCCCTCAATCCTTGAAGCTAAATCATACTTTGGGAAATAAGCATTGCTCATAATTCTACCTCTCCTTCGTCATCATACTTCATTTGACCTGTTTTTTTCAACTTTTATACAAAAAATCAATCAAACGTAGTACGAGTTTAAGGATTTTTGACACAAAGTCAATATTAACAGTATATTTAAGCTTCTAATTCTTTTCTTAAATCGTCGACACTTACACGAACAATTGGAGAATTTTCATCTTTTTTTAATACACAATTTTTAATTCCTGATTGAACGATAAATCTCTTACACAATATACATATGAAATTATGCCCCCATATATATATAGTTGCATCCTGACACCTGTCTTGTCCGGCTTGTATGATAGCATTCTGTTCGGCGTGTATAGAACGGCATGTTTCATACTGAGTACCCGACGGAATTTTATTAACTATCCTATAACATTCTCCTCGTTCGGCACAAGATTCCACTTTGGAAGGTGTACCGTTATAGCCGGTTGCTTTGATTTTTTTATCAGGTCCGACAATTACAGCTCCAACTTGTGCTCTTATACAGTTTGAACGGCTTGCACAAGTTTTTGCAAGATCTAAAAAATATTCATCCCACGGTTTTATATTTGTCATAATTAATACCTTTTATTTTCCATTTTTGTATGTATTACAGAAAGTCCATATTTATCAGCAAGTTTTAATATTTCCTTTGAGTTTTTACCACTGCCGGTTTCAATTATTAGTCCGATTCTCCCCTGAACAGCCGCATTTATAGTTTCAGGATTCTTAATTGTCCCGTCAAGTGCCAATACTGCATCCTTTGAACACTCGCAAGAATAATCCATTGCCATTTCAGTGGACAAAGACCCATTTGTTTTACCCTGAATAATAGCATGCGTCGCAAGATCTTTCGCTACAACAGCAGACTTACTTTTTAAATGTTTTGATACTTTCCAAGCAAAAATGGCATCTTCAACTTGTTCTTGAGTTGGTTTTACTTGAGATACAACAATAAAGTTTTCCTTTGATAATTTATTCAAATTCTGATCCTGAACAAGTATACCAAACGGCGTAACCTTTATGTCCTTTGCATCGAAACCTTGCACTTCGTGTAAAGGAGAATTTACTTTTACTATATTAATATTCGTATCAAGCAAATATTTAAAAGCATCTTTGTCAAAATCAGGTGCAATAACATTTTTTATTTTCATAGAATAAAGTTGTTTTGCAATATTTAAAGTTACACTCTTTGTAAACCCAACACTTGAATTTACACAAGATAAAGGATCACAATCTATAACTTTTGAAAAAGCTTCATCCAATGTAGCACCCAGTGCTACCCCACAAATCAAAGCTTCTTTTGTTATAACAGCAGAATTTACATCAAAAAATTCTGCCATAATCTTTACGGCTTCAGATAAATTTAAAAAATCTATATAATTAAGATCTTTACTATGGCTGAGAACTTCATAACTTAAACCATTTTTAACAGTTGCAATTGATGCCGCCTGATGAGAATTTTCTCCATAAGCCAGTTTCTTATAATCTTTTATCTCTATAACTTCCATAACATCCCTTTCTTATAATTTAAATCTAACATGAAGTCTTGAAAAAATAAACTGTTTTTATTATAATTGTTTTAACTTAATAGTTTGGATTAATTTGAGAGGGTGAAATGGCAACCGATAGAATAGATGATAGCGTAGGAAAAAAGATTGTTGAAGCATTAAAAATGCAAGGACAAGATATTGTCGAAGAAGCAGAAGAACAAGTTGACGAATTTGAACCTGTTCAAGAGCCGGAATTTGTAGAACAACCCGCGTATGATTCCGCTGAAGACGAAACCGTAGAAGAAGAAATACCTGAACCGATCTTTTCTTCCATTGATCCGCAACCATTACCTCAAGTACAATTGCAGCCACAAGCTCAGTCTTATGTCGATACTGCATTTCAACAAAGCCTTGAAAGAAATCTTGGAACTATGAATACAGTTTCCGGCATTGAATTTCCTGCTAATATTGAAATTCTAAAAAAATTAATTGCAAAACTTCCTGCCGGTGTTTCAAAACAAACAGGTGCTTTGATTATTCAACAAACGATGGAAGCCCTCGGGATTTCAATGAAAAGTGTTATAGCTGAAGCTAGACAAGTTCAAAATGAAATAAGTTCCAATATTCGGGAATGCCAAGCCAGTATTGTTGACTATCGTAAACAAATAAGTATACTTGAAAATCAAGCTCAGCAACATCAAAAACAATTTGCAATGCTAAGTGACATTATTAGTCTATTTGTTCACACCGCTAAATAACTTATGCTACTTTAAAGCTGAACAATTCTGAAATAGAATTATCTATCATTGATTGGGCAAATGTAAGTTGATCCTTGATTTCAGCAAGTCGCGTTTCAATTTCTTCTTTTTGAAGTTTTAGCTTCTCCTCCATTAATTTAAATTTATATTCACGTTGCTGAATTTTTTTCGTCATTAAGGAATCGGATTCATAATCTGTGCCAATTTGGGTCAAAGCCATAGCAGAGCGTTGTGCTTGAGCTATCGCAGTAGATATCAACGTCAACTGCCAAGTAAGTGAAGATTTTTCAATGTTCAGTTGCTTTCTAAGAATAATCCCTACCAGTAAACCCATGACCTTTTCCTACCTTTTTTGATCTAAGTGAGCACCCTTTAAGAAATTATGTTGGCTGTTTTCGGCTATCAATTGCTCCATTTTTTGAAGCTGATGCTTGTGATAGTTTAACCTGTACTGTGCCATTTTTAATTTCTTTTTAACTGTTAAGAAATCCTTTAAACCTTCTATTATACCTTTTAGAACCGTTTGAACTGGATTGTTTCTGATCAGATAGTTCCTTGTGTACATCAAGAAGTCTAAAATTCTTTTCCAGTATAGCTCTATAGTTTGTTGAAACATTTTTATTCCTTACACAATAGACCTACATGTATTTAAAAACATTACTCTCACCTAAATTGTTATTTTAGTAAAAATCAGCGTAATATTTCTTTACATTATCAGTCCTGTTACCTTACAAATAGGTTATCGGTATTTTTTTCTCAAACTTTAGTTTCCAGGATAAAATGTAAAGTTTTTTATCTTTTGTGAATAAATAAGTCGTAATCAAGAATATCGAGTATCTCTACAAGTTCCGAAACTCTAATTGTTCTATTGCGAAATTTGTTACTTAAATTCCTGTTACTGTCGGATTTATTATATTTTTTATTAACTTCTTCCTTAACTTTTGTCACTGTAAGTCCATTTAATGCAGCCAAATATTTTATCTGTAGAGCCAGATTTTCTGTCTCAAGCCTAACTTCTCGTTCCATTTGTCGATAATACTATTAGTAGTGAATATTACCAATATATATTGACTTTATTCATTATATAGTGTATTATATTAATAATATAATGAATAATTTTGAATTATGGAGGTAAAATGAAAAATTTTAAACAAGCCTTTACTTTAGCCGAAGTTTTAATCACCCTTGCAGTCATCGGAGTAGTCGCAGCACTTACTTTGCCAACGTTGATTGCAAAAGTGAACGAAAAAGTAGATCAAAATCAAATTAAAGTTACTCGTGCAAAGTTATTCCAGGGTATTAAAATGCTAGATCTGCACGGCGGAGTAAACAATACTTATTCTTCTACCGCTGAATTTGTAGAAGAATTATCTAAGTACATGAAGATCACTCACATCTGTGACGGAACTAATGTAGCATTTAGAGAATGTATTCCATATAGTGAAATAACATATAATAACGGTACAGAAGATAAAACTGTTGAAGTATCTAAATTGAATACAGCTAATTCTCTTAGTTTAGGAACCGTAGATGATACTACTGAGTTTATGGCACCTGTTGCTTTGGTATTAGGTGACGGAACTCCAATATTACTTTCTTACAATAAAAAGTGTATTTCTGATCCTGACAGTATAACAGAGAATGATATCGGTAGTGACGGTTTAGCTAGAATACATCCTTGTATAGCAGGGATATTTGATATCAACGGCAGTAGGACTCCGAATAGAGTTGGTAAAGATATTCAGTATATGAATAGTGCGAAGATTAAAGATGCGGCACTTGCTACTATTGC
>JAFUUC010000025.1 GCA_017471365.1 bacterium | reverse complement strand
GAGCAAAAATTGAAGATTCTTATATAGAGATAGGCGGAGTTAAAATAATTAGCCAGGCTAAAGTTCCAACGCCGGTGAGTTGTCGTGATTACATAGGTAAAGAAGGCTACGAAGCAATTAAAAGCTGCTACTTAAATAACAACGATGACTACTGGGTAGGAGCTATGGTTGAGTGTAAAAATCAAGGTGGCAGATTACCAAAAGCGAGTGAACTTGCAAATATAGCTAAGGCAATATACAACGACAATTCAATCAGCGAGTCTGAAGAATACAACGCTACAGACCCAACTGCAAACGAGTGGGATAAGAGCGTAACAGCCAAACTGGGCATAGAAGATTCCGCTTCGTGGTTCTACCTTTGGGGTGACCTCGAGGACGACTCGAGCAGTGCGTGGGGCCGCGTCTTCCGCAGTTCGACTACGGTTTGGAGCGACACCAACCGCCGCAATGGCAACGGTTTCCGCGTTGTTTGCGTAGGAGGCTAGCTCAGTTATTTAATTAGTGGTGGGGTAAGTACCCCACCATACAAAACTATCAAGTAAACAATTCAGTAAATAAACATCAAAAAACGGTTTGCGTTTTTTGGTGTTTATTGTATAATTTCCTTTGTTAAAACGATTAAATGAGGGATTTTATAAATTATGGTGAAAAAGATAGCATTTATTTTTCCTGGACAGGGAGCTCAAAACGTTGGTATGGGAAAAGATTTATATGAAAATTTTGAAGCTGCAAAAAGAGTTTTTGATACAGCTGACAAAGTTTTAAATAAAAATGTTTTAAAACTTTGTTTTGAAGGTCCGGAAGATGATCTTAAACAAACAATTAACACTCAACCTTCGATTGTAACCATGTCAATAGCAGCTTTGGAAGCTTTTAGGTCTGAATTTAAAGTTACACCTGCATTTACTGCCGGTCACAGTTTGGGTGAATACTGTGCTATGTATGCTTCAGGTGTTATGGATTTAGAAACAACATTAAAAGCTATTCAAAAAAGAGCAGATCTAATGGGGCAAGTGAAAGGCGGAACTATGTCAGCAATATTGAATGCTCCGGCAGGTTCTGTTGAAAAAGTATTGAAAGATGCTTCAAGTGCGGGTTATGTTGATGTTGCGAATTACAATTCACCTGTTCAAGTTGTTTTAACCGGTGAAGAAAGTGCCGTTACAAAAGCAGGAGAATTATTACTAGAAGCTGGTGCAAAAAGAGTTGTTCCACTGGCTGTTTCAGGGGCTTTTCACTCAAAATTTTTAGAAAATGCGAGCAAAGAATTTGCAAAATTTGTAGAAAATTTGGATATTTCTTGTGCCTCAATTCCTGTTATAACAAATGTTGATGCTGCTGCGACAATTTCGTCTAACGATTTTAAAAACAAAATGCCACGGCAAATATGTTCATCAGTTCATTGGACACAAACTATTGAAAATATGATAGAAAATGATGTGGATACATTTGTTGAAATTGGTCCTGGAAAAGTCCTTGCCGGTTTGAACAAAAAAATTAATTCCGAAATCAAAACATACAATATATATGATAAAGAATCATTGGAAAACACGATTAATTCTTTAAAAGAAGAATTTGCAACAGTATAAAATAAGGAGAAAGAAAATGACAGAAAGAAAAATTGCTTTAATTACAGGTGGTTCAAGGGGTATTGGTTTTAGTTGTGCAAAAGAACTTGCGGCTGCTGGCTGTGACATAATTATTAACGATATATGTGATGCTGCAACAGCTCAACCTGCGATTGACGAAATTAAAGCTATCGGTGTAAATGCTTGGTTTTATCAATTTGATGTATCAAATGATACTCAAGTTCAAGAAGCTGTAGAAAAAATGATAGCTGAACACGGTCATATCGACATTCTATTAAACAATGCAGGAATAACAAAAGACGGACTATTTGTAAGAATGGACGCTGAACAATGGGATCGAGTTATTAAAATCAACCTTGGTTCTGCATATTATGTGACCCACGCGGTTATCAAACACATGATGAAAGCTCGTCAAGGTTCTATTATTAACATGTCAAGTATTGTCGGTGTACACGGAAATGCTGGTCAAGCAAATTATTCCGCTTCAAAAGCCGGTTTGATTGGTTTAACCAAAACATTAGCAAAAGAATTTGGCTCAAGAAATATTCGCGTAAACGCTGTATGTCCTGGATTTATTCAAACAGCAATGACAGCAAATCTCGGTAACATTGAAGAATATGCAAATGCAATTCCAATGAAAAGATTTGGTACTCCGGAAGATATCGCTAAAGTTGTTAAATTCTTAGCTCTCGATACAGATTATGTAACTGGTCAGGCTATAGAAGTTGCCGGCGGTTTAATGTTATAATAAACAAAATTAATGTATTAAAAAGAGGAAGTATTTATACTTCCTCTTTTTAATTATTTGTTTGGTTGCAGAATATCTTCTAAATTATCAATTTTTATGTCCCTTTTTGCAAGTCTTTTTAATCTGCTTTCAATAATTGCTTTTACTTCTTTTAATACCTTTGGAGAATATTTAAATTTTGCAATAGTTTCATCTATAGGTGGCAGTGGCTTAGATTTATTTTCGTGAAATTCGTATCTTTCTAATTCGTAAATAGGCATACCCTGGGAGTTTTTTCCGGTTTCTTTAAACACGGTTCTTAGCATGATTTCCTTATTGTTTTTAGATCGTAATATAATAGAATTGTTTGTTATATATCTGGAAACACTTTCCCATACAAGATTTGTAAGATCTTTAATGTAATCCGTTTTTGATGAACCATGATATCTATAAGCGTCTGTTTTAGCAATACTTAAGATTTTAATACCCCTGAGGTTTTCAACTATCGGAACATCTACACCTGTTACAATTTGACCTAATTTGCCCCTATGATAAACCGAACGTACTTGTCCCATATAAGCGTAATCAGTGTCAATTGCAATTAAATCTTCAATAAGTTTTTTGTGAAGATCACCTAAAAGTTGTGTTTTGGAGACTTTTCTTTTTATTCCTGCAAAATCTCTTAATCTTTCAATAAACCCCTCATTAAGCCAACTTACAAGTTTTGAATTTAGCATTTTGTAAAGTTTACTGTTTGAATTTGGGTTAATGAATACATCCTGTCCTAAAGAATTTTTTAGACAAATACAAACCCTGATTGAATGACCAAAGTTAGGGTTTTGATAGTTTTTGTCAGTATTTTTAATTGCCGGAATTTGCATATAAATACCCTTTATTTTTGACCATTAGATAAGTTATTAATACTTCGACATGAATATTTTTGCTATTTATGATTAAGATTTTTAACAAAAGATTATATAAATTGTAAAGTTCTTGCAAAAAAAAATTTAAGGGTTTATAATGTTTCAGTAAAAGTATTAGTAATACAAAAACAAATTAAAAAGAGGAAAAGAAAAAATGAGTACATTAGAAACAGTTAAAAAAGTTGTAGTAGATCAATTAAGTGTTGATGAAAAGTTGGTTACACCAGAAGCTCGTTTTACAGACGATTTGGGTGCAGATTCTTTGGACACAGTTGAATTGGTTATGGCTTTGGAAGAAGAATTTAAGTGCGAAATTCCAGATGAAGACGCAGAAAAAATTCAAACAGTTCAAGATGCTGTATCGTACATTGACAGCAAATTGTCTCACTAATTTGAATTAAAAGTTAAACAGTTTATTATAGTGCGAGGGTGAGATGCGTTTCATTCTCGCACATTATTTGAAGAGGAAAAAATGACAAAAAGAAGAGTAGTAATTACAGGTTTGGGAGCTGTTACCCCTTGCGGTATAGGAGTTAAAAATTTTTGGAACGCTATGCTTGAAGGCAAGAGTGGTGTTTCCCTAATTGAAAGAATAGATACCGAAAAGCAAGCCGTAAAAATAGCTGCGGAAATTAAAGATAAAGATTTTAATCCTGAAGATTATATAGATCCTAAAGAAGCAAAACGTATGGATAGATTTACTCAATTTGCTGTAGTTGCAGCAGATGAAGCTATTGCAGATTCAGGAATTGATGAAGCGAATATAGATCCTTATCGAATAGGTGTTATTGTTAGTTCAGCAGCAGGTGGTTTTAATACTTTTGAAAAAAATCACCTTGCAATGATTGAAAAAGGACCAACAAAAGGTTCTCCTTTTACGGTTCCAATGCTAATTGTTGACATGGCCTCCGGTCGTATTTCTATCAGACACGGTTATAAGGGTTTAAATAAAGTTGTAGTATCTGCCTGTGCCACAGGTACTCATTCTATCGGTGATGCATTCCGTTCAATTCAATATGGTGATGCGGATGTGATTGTAGCGGGTGGTTGTGAAGCAACAATAACAACTCTTGGTGTTGGTGCTTTTACGGCATGTCGTGCATTGTCAAAAAGAAATGACGAACCTCAAAAAGCTTCTCGCCCTTATGATGTTGATCGCGATGGTTTTGTAATGGGCGAAGGAGCGGGTGTTCTTGTTTTGGAAGAATATGAGCATGCAAAAGCACGTGGAGCTAAGATTTATGCTGAAATAATAGGTTATGGTCAAACAGCTGATGCACACGATATTGTTGCTCCTGATCCGGAAGGCAAAGGTGCATTGAAATCAATGGAATTTGCACTTAAAGATGCCAACATGAAACCAGAAGATATTGATTATATTAACCCGCATGGTACAAGCACAGGTCTTGGCGATATGGCGGAATCTCAAGCTATTGCACAAATTTTTGGTGATAAAGAGCAAAATCCAAACTTGCTTGTAAGTTCAACCAAAAGTATGCATGGTCATATGCTTGGTGCAACAGGTGCAATTGAAGCAATTGTTTGCGTAAAAACAATTACTGACGGAATTGTTCCTCCAACAATTAATCTTGATAATCAAGATGAACACGTTGCAAATCTTGATTATGTGCCACATAAAGCAAGAGAAAAGAAAGTTCACGCAGCACTTTCAAATTCATTTGGCTTTGGTGGACACAACACAACGCTTGTATTTAAAGAAGTTTAGACTTTTTTTAATTGTATTCAACAGGAGCCGGCAAATATTTGCCGGCTCCTGTTGTCTTGTAAAAAATACTTTTTACATATTATTTAACTAATTCTTTCAAATAGTTAGGTAGTGCAAAACGTGCGTTGTGATATTCTTTATTGTACATTTTGCAGGTTGGAATAATCTCGTTTGCACGTTCATCACAGTAGTATTCAAGAGGTTTAACATCGACAGAACAAAATGCCCAAGCCCAATATCCACCAGGATAAGTCGGCATATTTGATGTATAAGTTGAAACAACCGGAAATACACGATGTAGCTGCTCATACATTTTTTTGATTTCTTTATGATTAGTTACAGGAGACTCGGATTGAGCAGCCATTATACCACCTTTTTTTAGTGAAATTTTAATATTTGTGTAAAATTCATCTGTGAATAACCCTTCACCAGGTCCCATAGGATCAGTTGAATCGATTAAAATAATATCGTATTCTTCTTTTTTATCTTTAATAAATTCTATTGCATCTTCGACTTTGATCTCAACTTTAGGATTATCAAGTTCGCATGCAACGGTTGGAAGGAATTTTTTAGATGCTTCAATAACCATGCCATCGATTTCGCAAAGAACAACCTTTTCTACGGTTTTATGTTTAAGTACTTCTCTAACAGTGCCTCCGTCGCCGCCGCCGATTACAAGTACTGATTTCGGGCAAGGATGCTGCATCATAGGAATATGTGCAATCATTTCGTGGTAATGATATTCATCACCTTCTGTTACCATCATTAAATCATCGAGTGTTAACACTCTTCCCAACATTGAATCTGATTCAAATACTTCAACTTTTTGAAACGGTGAATTATCCGAAAATAATACATTTTTTGCTTTTATAACAAGTCCGAAACCTTGCGGTGTAACTTCGTGGTAATAACCATTTTCTATTCCATTTTTCATTTATAAAGTCCCTTTCTTTTACTTTCCTAAAACATGTATATGCAGGTGAAAAACTTCCTGTCCGGCTTCTTTACCGGTATTAATTTGTGTTCTATATGATTTTAAACCTATTTTTTTAGTAACATCTTTTACCGTCTGCAAAAGTTCTGCCATTAAATCTTTATCTTCAAGTTCGTTTAAAGACGGAACATGAACTTTTGGGCATACAAGCAGATGAATTGGAGCTTTGGGGTTGATATCTTTGAATACAACAGTGTTTTCACTTTCATAAACAAATTCTGTTCCAAAATCCCCATTTATAATTTTACAAAAAATACAATTTTCACTCATACTTATTCTCCTTTATTTCAACTTCCTAGCCAAAGATAAACCCGCAGGCAAAGGTAAAATTACATTTTCATAATTTGGATTACTGCCAATGTCTTCTAGAAATGGTACAACTTTTTTGTAATGAGATAAAATATTATCACATGCAATATACCCGCCAACATTCAAATGTGGATCAATTAGACGGAAAAACTTGATATATTGTGCCTTATTTGCATCAATAAATGCAAAATCTATCTTAAAATCGTCCGGTAAATATTCCAAAATTGTTGCTGCATCACCTTTTTTAGTTTCAATAATTTCTGAGATTCCACATTTTTCAAAATTTTCTTTAGCTATATCAAGTCTTTTATCGTAAAACTCTATTGTAGTAAGTTTTCCACCGGTTTTTTTTAAAGCTTTGCCTATCCAAATTCCAGAGTAACCATTAGAAGTTCCAACCTCAATAACGCTCTTACTGTTTGAATCGACAATTAAATTATAAAGAAATTCTGCTGTCGTACGCGAAATATTCCAAAACTCTTTTTGTGTTTTTTCAAGTTCAACTAAAATATTTTGTGTTGTATTGTCAAAAGTTTTTATTATACTCATTTAATAGTTTTTACCTTATCGGTAATTACAATTGCACGTACCGGAACATCCAGCGGGCTTGTTTTTACGATATCTTTATCAATTGTATCGACCACAGAATACAAACCTGAACGGGCATTTGTAATCATTATCATGTCACTATTATCTATCGGTGTAATATTTGTAGCAAAAGCGTTTGTATTCAAAAATAATTTATCCGTCACCACATCATCTTCCGTATCAAGAATTTCTAATATATTATCTTTTGCTCCTAAAATATACAGTTCTTTACCTTTTGCAAATAAATCAACAGGTTTTTCACAAACTTCCAGTTCATTAATGAGATTTAATGTTTCATAATCAACAATTGCAAGTCTGTTTTGAGTCCGGCTTATAGTGTAAATTTTACCGTTTACATAAATAATTTCAGAAATATTCGGGAAACTGCCAATATTTTTTAACAAATAATTATTATCAAGTTCAATAGCCCATATATCATTTTTATTACGATCTACATAAAATATTTTTGTTCCATCAGAACTAAGTGTAAGTTTTTCGCAGTGTCCGTTAATTTTTAATTGTCGTTTTAATGTCATTGTTTTTAGGCTGAAAACATAAATACTCGAACTGGAACCGGATGAAATATAAGCTAAATCATTTTCTTTATCAATAACAATTTGTTCCGGAATTGTTTCAAAATTTACTTGTTTGATAACTTTTTCGTCCATAAGAGAAATTATATTCATAATTTTAGAGTCAAAATAAGTTACCAATAAATATTTTCCGTCAAACCCTTTAATATCATTTATGACAAAATCTTGTGAAAGAGAATATGCCGGTTCTTTTGAATTTGAATTTATAACTTGAATATTTTTATTTGAACCGGTTGAAATATAAAAAGTTTTATTATCAAGTTGTTCAACAGGTGTTGTACTTTTTTTGTTATTGTGGCGAGTGTTATTTATACGCAATCCTGTTTCTTGAGCAACAGTTACGTCCAAATCTCCAATAATACCTTTCAAACTGTCAGGAATAACAAGTCCTTTCGGTAATAAAATATCTTGTGGCAATAATCCAGATTGTAATTCATCCGGTGGATTTGTCATATTTATCACTGTTTTTTTGCCATTAGTATTAATAACTTTTAAAAGGACATATTTATTGTTAAATATAACCATATCCGGTTTTTGTTTCAAAGTTTCGTTTAAAGGATAAGTTGATTGTATATTTATTTCTTCAACATTATTTGGATTTGCCGGAAATATTGGAAGGTACATAGTATTATCAGGCAGAATTATTGCTCCATCAAATCGGAAATTCGTATTCGGAAAAATTTGGTTTACAAAATCCTGTATTTCCGTTGGTACTTGCATAGAGAAAGCTGTTCCGGATGTAAATAAAAGTAATATTAAACTTAATAATAACTTCCTCATAATTATTTAAATACTCCCTTAACCTTGGACATTATTGATTTATCAGGCTCTTTACCTGTTTGTAATTTGTACAACTTATCATATAATGCTTTTTCTTCACCATTCAAGTTTGTTGGAATAACAACTTTTAATACAACAATATGATCTCCTCGTTGAGAAGGTCTTGAAATGATTGGAATGCCTGCACCTTTAATTTTTACAAGACTTCCGTGCTGAGAACCTGCCGGAATTTGAATTTCCTTATCTCCATCAAGAGTTTTGATAGAAATAACATCCCCAATAACAGCCTGTGCCGGAGAAATTTCCAATTCAGTAAATACATTGATACCGTCACGTTTGTAGTATGTAGAAGGTTCTACATGAACAACAACGAACAAATCTCCATTAAGTCCTCCGTTAATACCGCTATCCCCGGCTCCGGAAACCCTCATTTTCGAAAGATTATCGACACCTGCCGGAATTTTTATATCAATTTTCTTTTCTTGATTAGTTAAACCGCTTCCGGAGCATGTTTTACAAGGTTTTTCAATAATTTGCCCCGTACCATGACACTTTGGACAAGTTGTAATTTGTGCAAAATTTCCAAAAGCTGTTCTTGCAACAGTTTTTACCTGACCTGAGCCTTTACATTGCGGACAAGTTTTTTTGCTTGTACCAGCTTGTGTTCCTGTGCCGTGGCAATCAGGACAATTTGCCAGATGTTCAAATTTTATTTCTTTATTTGTTCCAAAAACGGCTTCTTCAAATTTTATTTTTACGTCATAGCGTAAATCATCACCTCTTTGCGGAGCATTGGGATCCGGTCTGCCTCCAAATCCAAAACCAAATCCACCGGCACCAAAAAATGATTCAAAAATATCATTTAAATCTCCAAAACCGCCAGCGAATGGTCCATTTGTGTCAAAACCGGCATTTTTTAAGCCTTCTTCGCCATAACGATCATAAGTGGAACGCTTTCCGTCATCTGAAAGAGTTTCATAAGCTTTGCCAAGTTCTTTAAATTTCTCCTCTGCATCCGGAGCTTTATTTACATCAGGATGAAGTTCTCTGGCTTTCTTGCGAAAAGCTGACTTTATTTCGTCTTTCGAGGCATCTTTTGATACCCCTAATATTTCATAATAATCTGCCATTTTCTCTTAAATATTCCCTACCAACTATTTATACTACAACTATTCGGCAGCCGCAACATTTACCATTGTCGGTCTTAATACTTTGTCACCCATTTTGTAACCTTTACGTAATTCAGCAATTACTGTATGTTCCGGGTGTTCACTTGTCGGAGTTTGCATTACCGCTTCGTGAAAATTTGGATCAAATTCTTCTCCGATTGCTTTAATTTCTTCCAATCCTAGTTTTGACAGTGTTTCATATACTTGTTTTTGAATCAGATCAAAGCTTTCTTTAATCTTTGTTGCATCTTCAACACCTTCAAGTGCCTTATTTGCACGTTCAAAGTTATCAAGAACTTCGATTAACTTTGTCAAAGCGGTTTCTGTACCATAACTTACAAGATTTTCACGTTCTTGAGCTTGACGCTTTCTATAATTATCAAAATCTGCTGCAAGACGTACATATTGTTGATTTAATTCATCGTATTTTTTTTGAAGTTCATTATCTTGGGTTTCTTCTGTTTTTTCAACATTTTCAACATTTTCGTTTTGTTCTTCAGAAATTACGTTTTCGTTAAACGGATTTGAATTTTTATCTGTCATAATATTTCCCTTTTCACAATACTATATACATTCATTATAAATTATCAAATTCAATAAACAAGGGAAATTTATTATTTTTTAATATTTTTATGGTATGATATTTCACGTAGAAAAATATATACAAAAGGAAAGGACTAAATACAATGACTCAACTTTCACCATTACAAATTGAAAGACTAAAGTATCAACCAAAACTTCCTGCAAGTTTGCAAAACGGTGTAAACTCTCTGGAAATGGTTGAAGGTGATGCTACACAATCTGTAGCAGATCAAGAAAGTATTAAAAATTTATTTACAAACACTTATGGAAAGCCAACAGTAACGTTTAAATCTTCATCTTCATCAAATCCTAATGAAGCAAGAAATGTTGGTGTTATTCTTTCAGGTGGACAAGCTCCTGGTGGACACAATGTTATTGCCGGTTTATATGATGCTTTGAAAAAATCTAATCCGCAAAGCAAATTATACGGCTTTTTAGGTGGACCTTCCGGAATTATAGACGGAAAGTACGTTGAATTTGATGACGAATTTATCGATGCATACAGAAATACCGGTGGTTTTGATATTATTGGATCAGGTAGAACAAAACTTGAAACAGACGATCAATTCAGAAAATCACTCGAAGTTTGCAAAAAACTCGGAATTAGTGCGGTTGTAATAATTGGTGGTGATGATTCAAATACTAACGCTGCATTACTTGCTGAATGGTTCGTAAAAAATAACGCAGGTATTCAAGTTATTGGTTGCCCAAAAACTATTGACGGCGATTTGAAAAATGATCAAATCGAAATTTCTTTTGGTTTTGATACTGCAACAAAAACTTATGCTGAACTTATTGGCAACATCGAACGTGACGCGAATTCGGCTAAAAAATATTGGCACTTTGTAAAAATTATGGGTAGAAGTGCTTCTCACGTTGCTTTAGAAGCTGCTTTGCAAACTCAGCCAAACATAACTTTAATTTCTGAAGAAATTGAAGCTAAAAAAATGTCACTTTCTTCAATTATTGACTATATGGTTGATATTATTGTAAAACGTGCAAATGTAGGTAAAAACTTTGGTATAGTAATTGTTCCGGAAGGTTTAATAGAATTTATTCCGGAAATGGGTTCAATGATTTCTAATTTGAATAATATAATGCCTTCATTAGAATCTGATTCGGCTTTTGTAAATGCAACTACAATTCGTGAGAAATTTGATATTGTTGAAAACAGATTAGATAGTGAAAATGCAAAAGTTTATTCATCTTTGCCAACTTTAATTAAAGAACAGTTACTTGCAGATCGTGATCCGCATGGTAATGTTCAGGTTTCTAAAATTGAAACAGAAAAACTTTTAATTGAAATGATTGCAAACAGATTGGATGATATGAAATTGCAAGGTGATTTCATAGGTAAATTCTCTGCTCAATCTCACTTCTTCGGTTACGAAGGACGTTGTGCGTTCCCGTCAAACTTTGATGCTGATTATTGCTATTCACTTGGTTATAACGCTTATGCTTTGATATCAAAAGGTTTGACCGGATATTTGTCATCAGTTAAAAATCTTATAAAACCTGCTGATCAATGGATTGCGGGTGGTGTACCTTTGACGATGATGATGAACATGGAAAGACGTAACAATGAGATGAAACCTGTTATTAAAAAAGCATTGGTTGAACTTGACGGACCGGTGTTCAAACGTCTTGCTGATAATCGCGAAGACTGGGCAATGAATGACAGATATCTTTTCCCTGGTGCGGTTCAGTATTTTGGACCAAGTTCGGTATGTGATATTACAACGGTGACTTTGCAGCTTGAACAGTCTAAAGAACTTGCTTCAGTGTAAAAGTTAATTAAAGTTGAAATTAGCCGTTTGAATTTTCAAGCGGCTAATTTTTTACAAATTTTTAATAACCTTACATGGATTTCCTACAGCAACAACATCGGACGGAATATCTTTTGTTACGACAGATCCGGCACCAATGACGGTTCTATCGCCAATAGTGACACCCGGTAGAATGGTAACGTTTCCACCAATCCAGACTTCTTTACCGATAGAAATAGGTTTTGCGGATTCTAGTGCTAAAATTCGTTTTTTTGCATTTATTGGGTGAACTGCTGTATAAAACCCGCAATTCGGACCTATAAAAGTGTTTTCGTCTATTTTAATTTCGGCACAATCGAGGAATACACTGTTATGGTTTATATAAACAAATCCGTTAAATTTTATATTATATCCATAATCACAGAAAAAATTAGGTTCGATTACACAATTATCTGTTCCAATTAATGATAAAAGAATTTCTCTTTTTTCATTTTTTTCATCAGGCAAAAGAGAGTTATATTTCTGGCATAGGGTTTTGGCTTTAATTCTATCTTGGACTAGTTCTTTATCTGTGGGATCATATTCAAGACCACTAATCATTTTTTCTTTTTCGTTCATGACAAAATGCTATCATAAACTATTTGATTTTTGGCTGAAAATTAAATATAATTATAAAAAAGGAATTGAGTTATGGTAAAGAAGATTTTTATTAGTCTATTTTTGTTATTAGGTTTGGGGTTATTGCTGCCAAATGTATTTGTACAAGCGGCTCAAACGACTGTTTCAACAGCACCTCATTGGCAATCTGGAAGTATAACTGTTTATGTACCGCAAAAAGAAGCAAAAACTGCAATGGTGCAGCACGCTTTCCAAAAATGGGAAAGGTCAAGTTATGGAAATTTAAAATTTAGGTTTGTAGAAAAAGAACCGGCACAAATTACGGTAGAATTTGTTAATAATCTGAGTGGAAGTGACGGATCTGTAGGACTTTGTAATTTATCTATTGAGGGAAATTACATTACTAAGGCAAATATAAAGATAGTTGCCAACAACAAAAATTATTCTAATGATCTGGTTTATACAACAATGCTTCACGAAATCGGTCACGCATTAGGTCTAAATCATAATGAACGAAAATATAGAAGCATTATGCATTTTCCTGTAGATGAAACACAAGATATTTTAAGTATTGATGTTGAAAAACTGTTTAAAATTAATGGTTGGTCATGGAGCCAAAAGAACGTTAATAAATAATAATTAATTATGGTATAGTAAAAATATGATCAATAAAAAAATTTATACGATTGATGAAATAAAAAAAATTTTACAAGAAAATAAGGATTATTTTAAAGAAAGGTATTTTGTTGAAAAATTTCTTTTATTTGGTTCTTATGCAAAAAATCAACAAACGTCAGACAGTGATATTGATTTGCTTGTAAGTTTTACAAAACCGGTTGATATGTTTGACTTTATCGATTTGCAAGATTATTTAATCAGGCTTTTTGACAAAAAAATCGATCTTGGTACCCTAAATAGTCTTAAAACATTTATCAAAGATAGAGTTTTAAAGGAAGCAATTGCATTATGAAAAATAAGGAACCATTATTTTTTTTAGAAGATATAGCAAATTCACTTGATAAAATTTTTAAATACACAGATAATATTAATTTTCAGGAATTTATGTCCAGTGATATTGTTCGAGATGCAGTAGAAAGAAATTTTGAAATAATCGGGGAAGCTGTTAAGAACTTATCCAATGATTTTAGAAATCAATATCCACATATACCATTTAAACAAGTTGCAGGTATGAGAGATAAACTGATACATGATTATTTTGGTGTAGATTATGAAATAATTTGGCAAACAATAATTGCCAAATTACCTGAATTTAGTAAAGAAATTAAAAAACTTATATCAATTTATAAATAATAATTATTTTCTCCAGCCGTATATTTTATACAGTGTAGCAAGGTCGGATTTATCAATTTCTTGAATAACATTTACGCCCGAATACATTGCACTTTTCGGATTATTTGAGTGTTCTAGTCCAATCGAGTGACCGATTTCGTGAAGCATTGTTGTATAAACTTCGTCATCACTCAATTTTTTGCCGTTTTGTGCATTAGTCGCAATCCATATTGTTGCGTGTTTGATAAAACCTGTAGATGAAGTTTTGGTTTCTGTTAAACCTATTGATCTGTCTGAGTTACTCTTTTCCTTAGAAATTTTATCTACAAAAAATACATCCAGCTGTGAATCTTGAGTAGAATTTACGTATCTGAAAATTATTTTATCTTTAGTAAGCCTTGACCATTCAGCAAAAGCGTGTTTCATCATAACTGTACGCGGATGATTTGGTTGAATATACGTTTTTATGTATTGGGGTTTTGCCCATTTGCCAATAGCAGCATTTGCATAAAGCGAAAAACTACCAATGTACAAAATAATTAAACAAAATAAAGTTAAAATTTTTCTCATTTTATATCCTCTACACATGATTTTTAATCGGCAGGTTTGAATGAAAAATTAAATAAATCTGTATATGACTTATAAAAACTTTACAAAATCTTATTGAATTTCACAGTGAAAATGCTCTATAATAGGCTACGGGAGGAACTTTTTGAATGTCCAACGATTTGGTACAGTCTAAATCAGAAAAACCGGCACACAAAAAATACGTGCTTAAAAAACGTTCAGCTGTTAAAACAGAATATAAAGTTGACTATGAAAATGATTTGAACAAAGCACAATTAGAAGCAGTTATGGCTAATGAAGGTCCGCTGCTTGTCATTGCCGGTGCAGGTTCCGGAAAAACTAAAACACTAACCTATCGTGTTGCAAGACTTATTGAAGACGGCACTCCGCCGGAGAATATTTTGCTGTTAACATTTACCAAAAAAGCTGCTCACGAAATGCTTTCAAGAGCTTCTTTGGTACTTGATAATAGGTGTGAAAAAGTTTCAGGTGGTACTTTTCACTCATTTGCAAATATTATTTTGAGAAAATATTCAAATCTTTTAAAACTCAAAAACAATTTCACAATTATGGATAGATCCGACTGTGAAGACATAATCAGTCATATTGTCGGACAAATGTTCCCTAAAAAAGAAAAAAGATTTCCTAAAAAATCAACTATTATTGATATTTATTCTAAAAGTGTTAATAAAGAAATTCCAACTAAAAAAATTATTGAAGATGAATTTCCACAGTTTGAACATTGTACGGATAAAATAATTGAGGTTCATAAAGCATACGTTACTTACAAACGCGAAAATTCTGTTCTTGATTATGACGATTTGCTTTTATACATAAAACTTTTATTGGAAAACAATGAAAATTTATGCAAAAAACTTTCAAATCAATACAAATATATTATGGTTGATGAATATCAAGACACTAACA
The DNA here is from genome assembly GCA_017471365.1 of bacterium. GTDB lineage: Bacteria > Cyanobacteriota > Vampirovibrionia > Gastranaerophilales > Gastranaerophilaceae > Zag111. Next base: position 24,529 of record JAFUUC010000025.1, on the reverse strand, counting down.
CATTACAGGCAGATATTATAAAACTTTTGGCTTCTGAACATAGTAATGTTATGGCTGTTGGTGATGATGCTCAAAGTATTTATTCTTTCCGCGGTGCAAATTATCGAAATATCTTTGATTTTCCGAAAATTTTTGAGGGAACAAAAATTATTAAACTTGAACAAAATTATCGCAGTACTCAGAATATTTTGGAATTAACTAATACAATTATTGGCAGAGCAAAAGAAAAATATGATAAACAATTGTTTTCAGAGATCACTTCCCCTCAAAAACCGGCATTAATCTGTGCAAAAAATACCCAAATGGAAGCTGATTTTATTTGTCAGAGAATTTTAGAACTTCTTGATGAAGATGTTGAACTCGGTGATATCTGTGTTCTGGCACGTAATGCAAGAATGTCATATAACCTTGAAATTGAATTGTCAAAACGAGCAATTCCTTATAGAAAATTTGGTGGTCCAAAATTTATGGAAACTGCTCATATCAAAGATATTACGGCACATTTACGTGTCTTAGTAAATCCTGATGATGTAATAAGTTTGACAAGAATTTTACTTTTGCTTCGCGGAATTGGCAGCTCTACCGTAAATAGTATTATGCCTGTTGTTAAAGGAAATTTTAACCCGGATGTAAAACTTCTACCGTCAAATAAACTCACCAGTTTAAATCCGCTTTTGAAACTTCTTAACAAAGAACGCGACAACCTGCCAAAGAAAAAACCGGAAGAAATTGTTAATGAAATTTTAAGATACTACCGCCCTATTTTGAAAGACAAATATGATGATTTTTCAAAACGTGAAAAAGATTTGGATCATTTTGCATACCTTTCAACTCAATATTCCAATTTAGAGGATTTTATAAGTGACTTGGCTCTTGAACCTCCCGATGCAAGTGTAGAAGGAATGTATAAAAACAATTCCGATGACGATGCTTTAACAATTTCTACAATTCACTCAGCAAAAGGTTTGGAATGGGATAGTGTCTTTATAATTGGTGCCGTAGACGGAAGATTTCCAAGTGCTTACTCATTTAATTCCGAAGAAGAAATGGACGAAGAATTGCGGCTAATGTATGTCGCAACTACGCGTGCTAAAAATAATCTTTATATTACTTATCCGGTTGATATGTATGATTATTCAATGAATATGGTACTTTCAAAACCATCAAGGTTTTTGGATAATATTAATGATGACATCCTCGAAGTTTGGGATATAACTGAGGGGTAAAATTTATCTTATTAAGTCGTATAATTCTGTTTTCAGTGTATTCGAAATGTCTTCAAGTTGAAATAAAGTAAAATGCGGAGCTTGCCCGTTTTCAATTTTTTTTAGATAATCTGTGCTAATACCTGTTGCCTTTGCAAGTTGATCAAGAGAAATATTTTGTTGTTCACGAGCAGTTTTTATATTTTTGCCTATTAGTTTTAAAAACTCAAACATGTTAAACCTTTGCTTATTGACACCTTTTTGAACTATATGACATGTTAACATGGCGTATTATATATTTATATGTCGCATTTGTCAATAATGTTACAATGGTACAATAAGTTGGGCTTTTGACCAAACACGATAATTTGAAAAATTATGCCTGCAAAAGATACTGTAAAAATTTTATTATATAAAAGAGGATTAACTATAAAAAAGCTTGCTGAAAAGTTGACAGAAGCCACAGGACACAAGTATACTAGAACCAGTTTGTCAAATAAAATTTCAAGAAGTTCTTTGAGGTTTGATGAAATGGAAGCTATTGCAAAAATTTTAGAATATAAGATTGTGTTTGAGGATTTGTATTAATGCTTGTAAAAATCTACACTGACGGAGCTTGCAGTGGTAATCCCGGCAAAGGCGGTTATGGAACAATTCTTATGGCTGTTGATGAAAACGGCACTTTGCACAAAAAGGAATTGACGCAAGGATACAAAAATACGACAAACAACAGAATGGAGTTACTGGCGGCGATTGTCGGACTTGAAGCACTCAAAAAGCCTTGTGACGTTGAATTAACTTCTGATTCAAAATATCTTACTGACGCGTTCAACCAAAAATGGATTGACGGTTGGATTGCACGTGGTTGGAAAGGTTCAAACAAGCAGCCTGTAAAAAATCAGGATCTTTGGAAACGTCTTTTGAAGGCTAAAGAACCGCATAACGTGAAATTTATTTGGGTAAAAGGTCATAACGGGCATGAATTTAATGAACGTTGTGATCAAATGGCTGTAACATCTGCAAATAGTGAGAACTTACTTGATGATAATCCGCAAGGGTAATGAAAATTTATTTTAACAAATTTATAATCAGTTAGGGAGGAAAAATTATGATAATTGAATTGAATGAACAAAATTTTGATAAAGAAGCTTTACACGGTTTGAAAGTTATTGAGTTTTATACGACATGGTGTATGTATTGTAAAAGACAGCGTATAGAACTTATTGATCTTGAAAATTCTGATGTTTGGATAGGAATTGTTGACGGAGACGAGAGTCCGAACCTTGCAAAAAAATACAAAATATCCGGTTTTCCTACATTTATTCTTTTAAAAGACGGAGAAGAAATTGCAAGATTTTCGGGCTTTCACGACAAATCGCAGCTTCTTGCAAAATTGACAAAACATATTGTCTAAATCATTTCATTAGTCTCGAGCAGTGGAAATTCAAGTGCTTCAACCGGTTTAACCGCATTGCCGGCTATTGCTTGAATTGAACCGTACATATCTGTGGTTGCCGAAATTACGTTTTGAATTTCTTTTTCACGTTTTTTCCAAATTTTATTCATCGCACGTTTTTCTGAATCGAGATCTTGTTGCAAGCTTACGAATGCGTTTACGATAGTTTCAATTTGAAAACGAAATTCAGTGCTGGTTAAATAATTATATAGAACAGCACTTTTTTCGTGTTTATTTTCTTGCATGCTTTTTGTGTCGCTGATTTTGATTAATGCTTCTCTCAAAATTCCTGACAGTGCTTTAAATTCCTCATAAGTACAAATATAAATTCCGTCGCGAAGCCCCATTCTAGTCATATCTTTAGGATAAACAGCAGTGACAAGAACACCTATATCTGCACCTTTTGACTGAATATCGTCTTTAAATTTTGCAATCCAATCGTCTTTAAAAATTTTTGTACGCTTGCTTTCATAATAAATTGAACCGCAATTTTGACGATAAGGCGTGTTGACAATTTGAACAGAATCCGCACCCATATCACCTTTTTTTATTTCAAGAATTTCGTCATAGCGAAAAGTTTCTTTTAGATATTTTTCTATTGCAAGCTCTTGAACTTCACCTTGAAGCTGCATAGAACCTTGTTCTTGGCGTTTTTTCATTTCTTCAGTGAGGTTTTTTTGATCTTCAAGTTGTTTTTTAAGTTCGGCTATTTGGAGTTCAAATTTTTCTTCGGCACTTTTTTGAAGTTTTTGACGTTCTTCAATAAGACGTTGATTAAATTCTCTTTCATTTTCAGCTTGAAGTGTTTCTTTGAGTTCATTTTTTTCGCGTTCAAGACGAAGTTTTTCTACTTTTAATTTATTTAATTCTTTAATTTGTTCGGATTTTTCCTGTAATTCACGTTCAAGTTCTTTGTTGGCTTCTTCTTGCTCGGAAAGAATTTTTTTCTTTAGATCTTGTTCTCTTTCAAGCTGTTTGGCTTTTTGTTCTTGCAAAGCTTGCTCTAATTTTTTATCAAATTCAGAACGTTGTAGTGCAAGTTGTTTATCCAAAGCATCTTTTGCTCCTGCTTGAATAAGGTTTTCTATATCAATTTCTTCTCCGCATTTTGGGCATGTAATTTTATTAGTCATAGTTTTCCTTTACGCTTTAGGTAATTTTATACAAAACTCTGTTTTTACGTGTTCTTTACTTTCTACGGTTATTTCTCCGCCGTGTGCTTGTGCAATTTGTTGTGAAAGATAAAGCCCCAAACCTGTTCCAACTTTTCTCAATTTTTTTGCAACAGAGTAATATTTATTAAAAACAAGCCTTAATTCATCTTTTGAAATTCCCTGCCCAAAATCTGTAACGGAAATTGTTATGTAATCAGGAATTGAATTTATTGCAACCTCAATGGCTTTTTCTGTGTGACTGTGGTTTATTGCATTAGAAATAAGATTTTTCACGACTCTTTGAAGTTGTGTGGGGTCGGCTAAAATTTTAGGATTGTCTGTTGATGCTTCAAAGTTTATCTCCATATCAGCATCGTGTGCGATAGGAGTCATTTCATTTATAATACTTTGGATAAAAGGATTGAGAAAAACTTGTTCTTTTTTTAATTCAATACCCTTTTCACTAATTTTGTATGTTTCAAGCAAGATTTGAACAAGATTTAAAAGTTCTTGATTGGACGCACGCATATTATCCAGTGCAAATTCTTGTTTATCCGAAATTTCACCAAATTTTCTGCCAAGAAATAAATCAATCATATTTGCCGCAGCAATAATAGGAACTTTTAAATCGTGAGTTAAAGTCGCAACAAAATCTTCTTTTAAAGTTGCAATTTCTTTTTCTGTCGTAATATCTTTGATAATTAAGACGTAACGTTTTTTTTCAACAGAAGTAAGGGGTGCTGAATTTATTACAAAACTTTTTGTAGAAGAATGTTTGATAAAAACTTCCATATTTGCAATATTTTCGACATCTGTTTGATCTTGCGAAAATTGAATAAATTCAAAAACATTTTTGCCGATAATATCTTTACCTCTTTTGACCCCAAACCATTTTAAAATTTTTGGTGTAGCACGTAAAATTTCAAACTTGTCATTTATTATCAAAATACCGTCAGAAAGAGAATTTATAACTGATTCAAGAAGTCTGTTTTGATTCATTAGTTCTGATTGATATTCAACAATCATCTTTTCACGATCATTAAGAGTTTCAACCATGCGATTAATACTGTCAGTTACATTTTGATAAGTAGGATGATCAATTTTTTCAAGTTTTGTTGTCAAATCTCCATAACGTACAGAATCAACTGTAGTTGTAACTTTCCCAAGATAATCATTAATTTTTGACCAGCGTTTGTTCGTTTTTCTTGTTACAAAGAATAGACATACGAAAATTATAATTACGCAAATATTTGTTATATAAAAGTATGAAAACATTTATTACTAATTTCTCTCATTCTACCTTTTATGTTATGATTATAGCATAAATAAGGTGGAATCAGGCAAGTTGTTTAATCGGTTAAAAAATATTTATCAGCTAATCAAAAATTTAAATTTTTCTGTTGAAAATTATAAAAAAGAAGCTATTGTACAATCTTTACCTGTTGTAGCCGGTGTAAATAGAGCAAAAAAACTTATTGAAAAAAAACGCTATGATGAAGCTGAGGAAATTTTACTAAAATCCCTTGATATAGCACAGGATGCTTTAGTTTATAAATATTTAGGTAAAATTTCAGAAGAAAGATCGCAATTTAAACAAGCTGTTGATTATTATGTTAAATCCTGTTTAATTAACCCTGAGGATAAAGAAATTTGGTTAAGACGGGGAATGTGTGAACTTTACTCAGGTTTGTTTGAAAATTCTATTTTGTCTTTTGAAAATGCAAATCATATAACTCCAAATAATACCGATATTTATACAGGTTGGGGAATGGCATATATGAGATTGAAAAAATATGCACACGCCAAAGACAAATTTTTAACTGCTGCAAGGATTAATAAATATAATTATACTGCGATTTTACTTTCTGCTGTTATGGAACGTAGATTGGGTGATTATAATTCTGCCGAAGAAAAACTTCAGTTTCTTGTTAAAGTTGCACCAAATGAAAGTAGTTATTATGAATATGCGAATTTAAAACTTATTAAATCTGATTATGATAACGCCGAAGTTTATGCAAAAAAAGCTCTTGAATTTAACAAGCAAATGCTTCCTGCATATTTTATTCTTGGAGAAATTTATTCTATAAAAAAAGAAAGTAAAAAAACGCATGAAATTTTTCAAACAGCAATTGAAAATGATCTTGATGGTTCAATATTACATTTTGAATGGGGCAAAGCTTGTGTAAGACTTTTGGATTTTGGTACGGCAAAAAAAGAATTTTTAATTGCATTAAAAAATGAAGAAAATTTTGTAGATGCAAAAACGGCTATGGCTCTTATTTATGCTTACGAAAATAATTTTGAATTGTTGAATGAATTGTATGAAAAAAATTCTGCTAATGTGTATATTCAAGAGGCACAAGGATTAAAATATTGCTTTGAAAATAATTTAGACCGAGCGATAGAAATGTTTAAAATGGCTGTTAAAACAGATGCAAATCAGAGTTATAATTATTTACATTTGGCTAATATTTATAAAAAACTTGGCGATATTTCAAAAACCAAAGAATATTTTGAAAAATTTGTTCAGATAAATTATCACTATATAAATGGTTTTTTAGAATATGCAAAATGGTTGATAAGCATAGAAGATTATGCTGATGCTCAAAGAAAGCTTCGTAAAGCTGAACATTTAGAACCAGAAAATCTCGAAATATTAAATTTGTTATTTTTAACACAATATACTCTTGTCAAGAATAATGTTTCTGAATATAATGTAAAGGAAGCCCTATCATCAGCCCAAAAAGCCGAAAATCTCGGAAGGTTTGATTATAAAGCTGAGAAACAAGATCTTGAAAATATTTTGACAAATATACAGGGAAAGTAATTAAATTGAAAAAGATAATTGTACAAAAGTTTGGCGGGACATCAGTTGCAGATACTGAACGAATCAAAAGTGTTGCAAAGATTGTTACAAATGAAAAAGAAAATGGTAATGATGTTGTAGTAGTAGTTTCTGCAATGGGTCATACGACGGATCATCTTGTTAGAATGGCTCAGACTCTAAATCCTAATCCTTCAGAACGTGAAATGGATATGCTTTTATCAACCGGTGAGTGTGTTTCTATGGCACTTTTGACTATGGCAATTCAGGCTTTGGGTTATGAAGCTGTGAGTTTTAATGCTGCTCAGGTTGGAATATTTACGGAAAATGTTCATACAAAAGCAAGAATTATTGATATAAAAACAGATAAGTTAAGAAAAAATCTTAATGAAGGGAAGATTATAGTAGTTGCAGGTTTTCAGGGTATAACTTCAGATGGTGAGATAACGACATTAGGACGCGGTGGTTCTGATACATCTGCTGTTGCCCTTGCTGCTGCGTTAAATGCTGAGAGATGTGACATTTACACTGATGTTGAAGGAGTTTATACAACTGATCCGCGTGTAGTTCCAAATGCTTCAAAACTTGATGAAATCTCTTACGAAGAAATGCTTGAGCTTGCTCACGCCGGAGCAAATGTACTACATCCAAGAAGCGTTGAAACTGCAAAACAATACGAAGTTCCGTTACGTGTAAGAAGTAGTTTTAAAACAGATAATTTAGGTACTTTAATTTTAGGAGTTGATAAAATGGAAATTAATAAACCCGTTGCAGGTGTGGCAGAAGATTCTTCACAAATAAGAATTGTTGTTTGTGATATCCCTGATACACCGGGTGAGGCTGCAACTTTATTTGGAAGTCTTGCAAAAAAGAATGTTTCTGTTGATATGATTATTCAATCTTATGCAAGAAAATCTTCTAATACAAATGACATTGCATTTACTATCAACAAAGCTGATTTGCCGCAAGCACAGGAAGTTTTAAATGAAGTTAAAGATAAATTGAATGCCGGTGATATAAAAATTGATGATAATATTGCAAAGGTTTCTATTATTGGTGCCGGCATGATTGATAGACCCGGAATTGCATCTACAATGTTCCAAACTCTTGCTGAATCCGGAATAAATATCCGAATGATTTCAACAAGTGAAATAAAAATTAGCTGTTTAATTAATAAGGAAGATGCTCAAAAAGCCGTAAAAGCTTTACATGAAGTATTTGCTTTAGGTTCTGATGAAGTAGCGGATGTAAAAGGTACTCTACCGGATGTTTAAATCCGTAGCAAAAAAAAATATTTTTTGCCTTAATATACCTGGAAAATGGTCACTTTAGATACTAAAATTTCAAATCGAAATTCTTTTGTAGTCCAAAATAATGAATTACAAGTAGTTTCTACGCTTAATCAGAAGAAAAAAGAAAATAATGTATCTGATAAATTGTTATTAGGTTTACCATTAACATTGCTTACAACCGGGGGGCTTTTGATTTATCTCGGTTTGAAAAAACCTTCTATCAATCGAGTTATGAGTCGTGTTATTAAAAAGCATTATGCGGAAATGGAAGTCAAAACAAGTGAATTTATAGATTTGGCTCAAAAGAAAATAAATGAATTTTTTGAAAATTCATTGGAAAAAATTTATAATTATAAAAAAGATAAAGTATCATATATTAGTGAAAAATTATCACCTTCATTTGACAAGGCAGAAAATCCACGGCAGATAATTAAAACTCAAAATTTATTGTTTAAAACTGTCGATACAGAATTTAATGAAGTTGCACGTGCCGGATTATCCGAATTTGGTTTGTTTATAAATGAACTTTTTATCCGTGTTAACAAATTAAAAGGTCAACTTGGATATCAACATTGGCAAACAGAATTACAGCTTCAAGATGCAGTAAATATTACTTCTACTTCCGAATATAGAAAATTTATAGGTGAAGACAGATATTCTGAAGCTTTAAATCAGGCTCAACAAATTCTTCGTGATGATGTAACCAAACTTGTTGCACAGATGAATGATTATGTTGATAAAGAAACTGGTCACTATGTGAAATTACAATCGAAAATTATGGCAAATGACATAACTGAGCTAAGAGATTTAATTTTTGATTGTAAGAAAAATATTATAGATCAAGCCTTCAAAAAAATGAGTGAAATTCTAAAATTGGAAGATTTTACACCTGTAAATTCACGAGAATTTACTCTTGAAAGTATTTCTAATCTTCAATCTTTTGATTTGAAGCCTCAAAAAATGCCAAAAGTTATATCGGCAATGTTTGAAGGGTGTGAATACTGGCAGGCAGTTGAAAATATTGATTTTAACAATTTAAGTGATGAAATTATAAAAAATATATTTTATAAAAATTCTCCTCATTATAGTTTGAATGATATTGGCATAATGATAGATAGAATACGTTTATATGAAGTAGCAAATGCTCAACATTCAAAATTATGTAAAATTGCAATCGCAAAACTTGAATGTTTGTATGTTAAACTTCGAGAATTTGGAGAAAGTGAATTTTTAAGCCGTAGTGATCAAAAATTCGATATTTCAAACCCTGAAAGTATAAGAGCAAAGATTTATTATATAAACGATATTTCTCGTAGACTTGGATACCATACACTAACTCAAGCAAATAGAAATTTTATACGTAATTACCCGCAATACTCAAAGACAAAGCTTTGTAGGTGTATGGATATGATAAGACAAAATCCGGATATGTATTTTATGTAATTTTAAAAAATAAAGGCGATAAGAATATTTTTATTCTTATCGCCTTCAAATATGAAAGGATGGATTTACTTTATTACATCATTCCGCCCATACCGCCCATTCCTGCGGGTACGGCTGGAGCAGCCGGAGTTTCTTCCGGAATTTCAACAACAGCAGCTTCTGTTGTTAATAACATTGAACCAACAGATGCAGCGTTTGTCAAGGCTGAACGAGTAACCTTTGCCGGATCAACAATTCCAGCTTGGTACATGTCTACATATTTGCTATTTAATGCATCATAACCATAAGCACCGTCTTTTTCAAGAACACAATCAACTACAACATCAGCTTTTGCACCTGCATTACGAGCAATTGCTCTCAATGGAACATCAAGTGCCGCTGTCAAAATTTTGTAACCAACTTTTTCATCATCTGATTCAAAATCAATTGATTCAAGATTTTTAGAAAGCTCTTGTTGTATTCTCAAAAGTGCAACACCGCCACCTGGAACAATTCCTTCTTCATTTGCTGCACGGGTAGCATTCAAAGCATCTTCAATTCTCAGTTTTCTTTCTTTCAATTCAACTTCTGACGCTGCACCTACTTCGATTAATGCAACACCGCCTGACAATTTTGCAGCACGTTCTTGAAGTTTTTCTTTGTCGTATTCAGAATCGGATGCTTCTATTTGTTTTTTGATAAGTCTAATTCTATCAGCAACTGCTTCTTTTGTATCAGGACCTGCAACGATTGTTGTTTCGTCTTTTGTTACAGTTACTCTCTTTGCTTTACCTAGCATTTGAGTTGTTACATTTTCAAGCTTGATACCGAGTTCATCTGTAAACATTTGACCGCCTGTTAAAACAGCGATGTCTTCAAGCATAGCTTTTCTTCTGTCACCAAAACCAGGGGCTTTAACTGCAACTGCTCTTAAAACTTTTCTCATAGTGTTAACAACCAAAGTTGCAAGAGCTTCCCCTTCAACATCTTCTGCAATTAATAATAATGATTTGCCGTCGCGTGCAACTTGTTCTAATAATGGAACTAAATCAGAGATCAAATTAATTTTTTTGTTGCAACAGAATACATAAGCATCTTCCAAAACGGCTTCCATTCTTTCGGCATCAGTTACAAAGTATGGTGAAATGTAACCTTTATCAAACTGCATACCTTCAACAACTTTCAAGTTAGTTCCGAATGATTTGCTTTCTTCAACAGTGATAACACCGTCGTGACCAACTTTTTCCATAGCATCGGCAATAAGTTCACCGATTTCTCTGCTATTTCCTGCGGAAATAGCTGCAACCTGTGCAATTTCTTCTTTTGTGTTTACCGGTTTTGACATTGCTTTAATTTTAGAAACAGCATCTTCAACGGCCTTGTCTATACCACGTTTCATTGACATTGGGTTAGCTCCTGCTGTTAGGTTTTTCAAGCCCTCTCTAACGATTGCTTGAGCCAAAACAGAAGCTGTTGTTGTTCCGTCACCGGCTACATCGTTTGTTTTTGAAGAAACTTCTTTTAAAAGTTGTGCTCCGGAATTTTCTAAAGCATCTTTTAATTCAATTTCTTTTGCGATTGTAACACCGTCATTCACAATTTGAGGTGCTCCGAATTTTTTTGTAAGAATAACATTTCTGCCTTTTGGTCCGAGTGTAACTTTTACAGCATCGGCTACGGCATCAATCCCTTTAAGAAGCGATTTTCTAGCTTCTTCATCAAAAACAATTTTTTTTGCCATTTTTATATTTCTCCTTTATAATTTTCGTTATTCAATTACTGCTAATGCATCTTTTACTGATAAAATTTTATATTCAACATTATCAACTTTTACATCTGTGCCTGAATATTTAGCATAAAGAATTTTATCTCCGACTTTAACATCCATAGGTTCTCTTTCGCCTTTGTCATTGAGTTTTCCAAGACCTACAGCAACAACTTCACCTTTTTGAGGTTTTTCTTTTGCACTGTCAGGAATAAAAATTCCGCCGGAAGTTTGTTCTGTATCCTCGATAACTTTAATAACAATTCTTTCACCTAAAGGTTTAATCATAATTTTCTCCTTTCAATGCCGGCTTTTTGCCGATCTACTATCTAAATAACCACAATTTATTTATATAACATTTTTTGTAAAATCTTAATAAAATTAAGGAAAAATTAATTATTTGTTGTACAATCAATCTATGCAAAAGAAACTATTTGTAATTTCAGGGTGTTCCGGAGTTGGAAAAGGAACTGTTTTAAAAGAATTTATGGCAAGAAATTCAGGTTTTGTGCTGTCTGTTTCTTGTACTACGCGTCAGCCACGTGAGGGAGAAATTGACGGTATAAATTATTTTTTTATAAACCACGATGAATTTGAAAAAAATATTAGAGAAGACAAGTTTCTTGAGTATGCTCAATTTGCCGGAAACTATTACGGAACAAAGAAGAAGTATATAAAACAAAAATTTGAAGAAGGATTTAATATAATTCTTGAGATCGAAACTCAGGGAGCATTGCAAGTAAAGGAAAAAATGCCGGAGGCTGTTTTGATTTTTATTGCTCCACCGGGGGTAAATATAGAAACTGGTGATATTTCAGGAGGGCTGCGTGAACTTGAACAACGTCTTCGTACCCGTCATACAGAAGACGATGAAACTATTCAAAAACGCCTTCAAGAGGTTAAAACAGAACTTGACCGTTCAAAGAAATACGATTATATAGTCGTAAATGATGACGTTGACAGAGCAGTCAAAGAAATCGAAAACATTACAAAAAAATTATATTAACTACCCTTTTACATTTGGACTTTCGTACTCAATCCCCATTTCTTTAAGGGTTTTAATGAAATTTTGGGCACAAATTCTCTGTGCTTCAGGGGGTACTATTCTTAAAATTTCAACTGTTTTAGATATTACCGGATCTTTGTCATACCAGCGATTGTTAGCATTAACCGGTTTCACCATTGCATAAAATTTATCAATGGTTTCTTTGGAAACTTTTTCTTCTATTTTTTGTAAAAATATCTCTGCTTGAGTTCTTAATTCTGTTTGATAGTTCCTTAAAAGTTCTATCACTTCTAATAGTAATGGATCATGGTCGTACCAACGTTTATAAGTAGGACTCATTGTGTGTTTCCTCCGGATTTACTTGGGGGGAATCTTTTCTTCGTTCAATCTTCCCTCCCAACAATCTTAGCTTAGTTTCAAAATTTTCGTATCCTCTATCTATATGATGTAATTTTTCGATAACAGATTCGCCTTCTGCCATCAAAGCTGCAACAACAAGCGAAGCTCCGGCTCTAAGATCACTTGCAGTAAGTGTTGTTCCGGAGAGTTTTTTGACTCCTTTAATAATCGCATGGTTGCGGTCTTGATGAATATCTGCTCCCATTCTGTTAAGATCTGGAACCTGCATAAACCTGTTTTCATAAAGGCTCTCTGTGATAATTCCAACACCGTTAGCTGTTGTCAAAAGCGTCATTGCCATTGATTGCAAGTCTGTAGGAAATCCCGGATATGGTTGAGTAATAAAATTGATCGAATTTAATCTGTTTTTACAACTTACTTCCATTGAAGTCGGGTTTAATAATTTTATATTTGCACCCATTTTAAGTAACTTATCTGTAAAGAATGTCAGATGTGCAGGATAAATATCTTTAATAATACCTTTGCCTTTTGTTGCAATTATTGCAGTCATATACGTTCCTGCTTCAATTCTGTCAGGAATAGTTGTGTATTCTATGGAATGAAGATTTTCTTGTTTAACACCATTGATTATAATTTCTGAAGTTCCGGCACCATTAATGTCTGCACCCATTGTATTTAAAAAGTTTGCCAGATCAACAATTTCAGGTTCCTGAGCAGCATTCTGAATCCTGGTTGAACCTTCTGCCAAAACCGCTGCTAGCATAATATTTTCCGTTGCTCCAACTGAAGGAATATCAAGATAAATATCTGCTCCGGTCAATTTACTAGCTTTTGCAATTACATAGCCATTTTCAATTTTAATTTTGGCTCCAAGTGTTTCAAAACCTCGAATATGAAAATCAACACGTCTTTCACCGATCGCACAACCGCCCGGCATGGCAACTTTTGCTTCCTTACAACGTGAAATTAAAGCTCCGAGTACAACAAAAGATGCCCTCATTTTACTTACTAATTCATAACTCGCAGTTACGCTTGTAAGACTTGAGGCATCAATTGTTACGGCTTTTTCTTCTTTGTTATAGTCAATTTTTGCACCAAGCTGCTCAATAACCTTGAGCATTATGTCAACATCTGTTAAGTCGGGTACATTATAAATTTTTGTAGAACCTTTCACCAAAAGAGCCGCAGCCATAAGTTTCAAAACAGAATTTTTTGCTCCACCGATAGAAACTTCACCTTTTAGTGGGGTTCCACCTTTTATATAAAATCTTTCAGTCAATTTTTCCTCCGCAAAGGTAAACTATATCTTCTCTTATATCATAATACAATTGGGAACAATTGATGTAAAGAAGTTAAAATATGTAAAGAAATCGTTCTAAATCGCCAAAAATTACCACTGCACTTTTTCTATCAGCTCGATTTCGTAACCGTCAGGATCTTGTATAAATGCTATTTTTGATCCTTTTCCCGTTAAATCAAAAGGTTCATACAAATATTCGTAACCGTTAGAGAGAAGTTTTTGTGTAAAATCATCTATTGAATCAATGCCGAAAGCGAAATGCCCAAATCCACTTCCAATTTCATATCCGTTTTGCGGTGTTTCATCGTTATATGTGAGTTCAATTTGAAAACCGGAATTTTTATCTTCTAAAAAATATAACCAACAATCATCTAATCTACGCTTTTCAATAACGTCCATATCAAAAAGATTTTTGTAAAATTTCAAACTTTTTTCAATATTTTTAACCCTAATCATTGTGTGTAAAAATTTCATAAAATTCTCCTTTTTGTTTAAATTATAACACTATTTATTAATTTAAAAAGGTGCGTTAATTTTGACGCACTTCACAAAGTTAAAAATATAAATTAACAAAAATTAAGTATCTCCTAGGCAAACGAACCTGATCCCGGAGTACCTGCGATCGCTGCCGTTATCACCGTTCGTGCGACCACTGTTGAAGTAGCGGTAGCGAGAGCTAATGCTCGTACTCGAGTACTCCTCTGACGACCACAGGTAGAAGTAAGAAACAGAAGAAGGGTCAATGCCCAGTTTTGCTACCTCTGTAGTATCCCAGCTTGCTGATACACCAGTGTCGTATGCACTAATTGAATCTGCTGTGTTTAATTTAGTAATTTCAACAGTTTTATCTTCCGTTCCGTTGTTGTATGTTATTTCACTATACGGAATACATTCTGTGAATGCTGAATTAGTACCTTCGCAGATCTTTGTAATCTTCATGTACTTACTTAATTCTTCTGCAAATTCAGCGGTAGATGAATAGGTATTGTTGATTCCGCCATGAAGATCTAACATGTTTAGTCCTTGAATAAGTTTTGCTTCGGTGACTTTCTTTTGGTTACCGTCGACTTTTTCGTTCACTTTTGCGATCAGTGTTGGCAAAGTTAATGCAGCGACTACGCCGATGATTGCAAGGGTGATTAAGACTTCTGCCAAAGTAAATGCTGCCTTCTTAAACCCTCTCCCGCCAGCGTAAGTCTCGCTAGCTCGCCAACGTTGGCTCGGCTAGTGTCACAAAGAGAGAGGGGATTGTCTCAGTGGCGGTGCGGTTGTCTCTTGCGGGAACACCCCTCACCCCTAACCCTCTCCCGCCGGGAGAGGGGAATTCCTCTGTCATGCCGAACTTGTTTCGGCATCTATCAATTTGATTAGATTCTAAAACAGCTACGCATACAGGCTCGCACGAATTTTTTGAAGATTCTGAAACTAGTTCAGAATGACAAAAATTTTGGTTCGCTTTGTATCTCCCGTCGAGAGAGAGGAATTTTACGTGTTGGGGTAGTAACCCCAACTTACATTTGTCCCCACTCAAATGATACTGTGGGCGAGGGGTTATTTCCTTTTTATTTACCCCTGTGGTTTTGTCCTGTTTGATAAAAGCTTCAAGTTCACTTCTGTAAATAACGCCTTTTTTCATATTTTCACTCTCCTTTATATAATCCTTATTATACTGAATATATTCAGTATAATAAGGATTATAATGCGTACCTGCAAAAAAGTCAATATAATAGAATAATTCCTATGGACGCGACTGAATACTATAAAGAACTTGCCCGAAATATGCGGGTTGAAAGGGCAAGATTAGGGATTTCGCAGTTGAAATTGTCTATTATGGCAAATGTGTCTCTTGATACAATAAATTTGATTGAGCGGGCTGTTGGAAATCCCAGACTTTCTACGGTTATAGCTATTGCAAAAGCACTTAAAGTTGATCTTAATACTCTTATTAATTTGAATTAACACTTCCCTTTGACATTACTTTTTGAAATCATATAATTTTTATATGGCAAATATTATTAAAACACTAAAAGGAACTAAAGACATTTTGCCGCAAGATGTCAATATGTGGCAGTTTGTAGAGCAAAAAGCACAAAAAATATTTTCAAGTTACGGATTCAAAGAAATAAGAACTCCAATAATTGAAATTACAGAGCTTTTTTCTCGTGGAGTTGGCGATACAACCGATATCGTTAATAAAGAAATGTATACTTTTGAAAAAAGTGACCGTTCGATAACCCTTCGTCCGGAAAATACAGCAGGGGTTGTTCGTTCGTATATAGAGAACGGTATGTCAAGGCTTTCTGCTCCGGTTAAACTCTGGTATAAAGGTCCGATGTTTCGTTATGAAAGACCTCAAGCAGGTCGTCAAAGACAGTTTCATCAGGTTGGTGTTGAAATGTTTGGTTTAAAACAGCCTACAGCTGATGCTGAAGTCATTCTTATGGCAGTAAATTTCTTAAAATCATTAGGGTTAAATGATCTTGATGTTGAAATAAATTCCTTGGGATGTCCAAATTGTCGCAGTGAATTTAAAGAAAAGCTTAAAAAAGCCATTAAACCATATTTAAAAGATCTTTGTGAAGATTGTCAAAATCGTTTTGAAAAAAATCCGCTCAGACTTTTAGATTGCAAGGTTGAAGATTGTCAAAAAATATTTGCAAAACCTGAAATTCAGGATGTTTTAACATCAGATTTTTTGTGCGAAGAATGCAGTGAACATTATACCGAATTGAAACTTTATCTCGATCGTATGGGTGTAAAATATACAGAAAATAAACTGCTTGTGCGTGGTTTGGATTATTACACAAGAACTGTTTTTGAAATCAAATCGAACAATCTTGGTTCGCAAAATGCAGTTTGTGGTGGTGGTCGTTATGATGGACTTGTTTCACAGCTTGGCGGAGATGAAACTCCGGCGATAGGTTTTGCAATGGGAATGGAAAGATTAATTTCTCTTATCGAGAAAAAAGAACCTAAAAAACTTGATTGTTATATTGTTTCAAATTTTCCGGCAGATACTTTTATTCTTGCAGAGGAATTGAGAAGTTTTGGGTTCAATGTTGAATTTGATCTTGCAAATAAAAAGTTTGCAAAACAATTGGAAAAGGCTTCTAAAGTTGCAAAATATGCGGTTATTCTCGGCGAAGATGAAATTCTTAAACACGAAGTTTCTATTAAAAATTTGGAAACCGGGACTCAGATTACTGTTAGGAGAGAAGATCTTCCAAAAAATATAAAACAGTAAGGATGTAATTAAACAATGATAAAAGTTGATAAATTGAATATTTTAACAGCCGGAATGCCGCTTTCAACTCCAAAAAACGGGGGTTATTCTGCTGCATTTCAAATACTCGAACAAATGGGTTTGGACGGACTCGAAGTAGAATTTGTTCATGGTGTGCGAATGTCCGATGATACAAAAAAATTTCTTAAACAAATTTCAAAAGAAAAAGGATTTTTGCTAACTTCTCACGGTCCGTTCTATATAAATTTAAACTCTAAAGAGAAAGAAAAAGTAAAAGCAAGTGTCAAAAGAATTGTTGAAACAGCCCAAGCTGCTCAGGATTTTGGCGGTTATAGTATAACTTATCATGCAGCGTTTTATATGGGTAGAGATAAAGAGGTTGTATACAATCAAGTTAAAACTCAAACTCAAAAAATTGTTGAAGAATTAGAAAAAAATAATATTAAAAATGTATGGATCCGTCCGGAAACAACCGGAAAATCTACTCAGTGGGGAGATTACGAAGAAATTATCAGGCTTTCCAAAGAATTTGAACAGGTTTTACCTTGTGTTGATTTTTCACACGTACATGCAAGAACAGGCGGTGCTTACAATACTTATGATGAATTTTGTAAAATTCTCGATCGTATATCAACCGAACTCGGACAAAAAGCAATTGATAATTTCCACGCACATATTGCAGGGATTGAATATACTTCTAAGGGTGAAAAACGACATTTAATATTTGAACAAGCAGATATGAACTATAAGGATTTACTAAAAGCAATGAAATCCTTTGGAGTAAAAGGTGCTTTGGTTTGTGAAAGTCCGAACATTGAAATCGATGCTAAAATTTTAAAAGATTATTATGTGAGTTTGTAAAAGTTAAAACCCTAATTATCATAGTTTATAATTTCTTCTAACATTTGAACTGAAGATTTTGAAACTTTATCATTTAGTTTAGCACCATCAGTATAACCTGGCTGGCACCAATTTGAAGGATATATACCAACTTTAGAGACATAATACTTTGACCCAACAGTATTCCCCTTACTTACTCTTATTGAAAAAGTAAAGATATCTTGTCCCCACTTGTTAGGTCCTTTTCTTCCGTTTACATCAATTGCAAATACGCTGATTCCTTTATCCTGAGTTCTTGGACTTTCAATTAAAACCATGCTGTTGTCAAGAACATGAGCTTTTACTTTGGTATAATTTTCATTAAAACAATTTGTAATTCCTGTTTTGGGATAATTTGCAGGAAGGCAACCTTCAGAAACAGCATTAGTATTACAATGGTGACTTACACCCAAATGTCTTAATAAATCGTTTTTCAAATTTTCACAAGCGGTATCGTCTCTTACAGAAGAACATCCTACTTCACTGTTGTATGAGCCGGCTGTTTTTCTATCTAAACCGAACTTTCCCACATCTTCAGCATTTGCACAATAATAACATGCATATGGACCGCCTTTTTCGTTCTCAATATTTGCAAGGGCGGTTTCGATGTTTGAATATGCGGTTTGAAACTGGGAAACCCGTGCTTTGTGTTGTATAGAATAGCCTACGTTTGCTATAGTCAAAGCCGCAACTACTCCCAACAAACTTATCGTAATCATAACTTCCGAAAGCGTAAAACCAAATCTTTTCATACTACTATTTTAACACTATTTTAGGGATTTTGCAAGAATAAAACAATTTGCAAAATAATAGACAAAATATGGAAATTATGTTAATATTTTATTACGGAGTAAAAGATGCTCTTTCAAAAGGAAACCGCTGACACAATTAATATGGACTTCGGGTTGGTTCCCGACTAGAAAGGGGGTCAATATTGATAATTTCAATATTAGTTTATTACTAATTTTCTTGATATTGTACATATTAAAAAACGGCTCTTATCTACATAAGTAAGAACCGTTTGGACTTCTAAGAGCATTTGGCAGTTTGGGCAACTGCCACTCCGTATTTATATTATTTATTATGTTTTGTAATTTGTCAAGGGTTCGAAGTAAATTAAATACGATTTATGCACGCGGATGTGTTTGCTCATAAACTTCTTTCATATGCTGCATTGAAATATGCGTGTAAATTTGGGTATTTGAAATACTTGCATGTCCTAAAAGTTCTTGAACAACTCTTAAATCTGCTCCATTCTCAATCAAATGGGTTGCAAAACTATGCCTAAACATATGAGGGCTGACGTGTTTTGGTAGTTGAATTTTGTCAACAACATCATTGATAACATTTCGTATCATTCTTGGCTGTAGTCTATAACCTGTTTTATTTATAAACACAGGGGAATTATCGCTTGTTGAAATTTTATAACCTTGAGCAACAAGACTTCTGGCTGATTTTATATATCCATTTAGAAAATCTTTTGCTCTATCGGTAATCAAAATTATGCGTTCTTTTGAACCTTTACCAAAAACTGTAATTTCGTTATTTTCGAGATTAAGATTTTCAAAATTCAAACCACTTAATTCGGAAATTCGCATTCCACTTGCCCACAAAAGTTCTAAAATAGTTCTGTTACGATAACCTGCCGGAGTGTCAATATTCACTCCGCTTAAAATTTCTTCGACCTCCTCTGAAGAGAGGAATTTTGGCAAATTTTTCGGTCGTTTAGGGGAAATTAAATTTTCTGCCGGATTAGTTTCTATTTTTTGTTCTCTATTTAAAAATTTGTAGAATGTTCTAATGGACGCAATCTTTCTTGCCACGGTAGTTTTACGGTAATTAAATTTTTGCATAAAATGTAAATAATCCCGTAATTTCGCGAAATTTACATCTTCACAACGAGTTTCTCCCAGCCATATAAGCAGGCTCATAATGTCGGAATAATAAGCTTTTGCAGTATGTTTTGAAAAGTTCTTTTCCACCAAAATATAAGAGCGAAAATTTTCCAAATTTTCTTTAGAATTTGCGTTTAATCCCATATGTTTGACCTATTGCCTTTTTTACTCAACTATTATACAATAATTTTGTAAGATTTAAAATAGTTTTAAGCTAGAAGGTAGGAAAACAATGAATTGTAAAAGATTATTAGTAACTTCAATGATTTTGACATCTTGTGTTCTTTTTGCACCTCAATCGTTTGCTGCTGGGCAACCTATCAAAGCTCAGGTTTCAAAAAGTTATACTGACATAAGCAAAATGATTGAATACAACAACTATGCTGATGCAGATGCAAAGTTGAAAGAAATTTTGAAAAAGAATCCTAATGATTTAGAGGCAAAGGCACTTCAATTGATGTCATTTGCGAAACAATGGAAGCTTGCTCCTGCTCAATCTGAGTTGGATCAATTACTTAAAAAATATCCAAATAACCCTCAGTTTCACTATGCTCAAGGGTTAGTTTATATGATGAGAGAAACATCGTCTGATGTTGAATATATCAAAAATATTCAAAACCTTACAAATGCAGCAATTCAAGAATTTGTAACAGCTGTAGGTTTGGATAGTACTTATTATCAAGCTTATAATGCAATGGGTGTTGCAACATTGAAGCTTGGTAACAAAAAAGATGCTCAGGATCTATTCAATGTAGCATTAAAAATTAACCCGAATTTTGCACCTGCGTATGACAATTTGGGTAATATTGCAATGTTAGACGGCGATCTTGATCAGGCTGAAAAGTATTATTTACAATCAATTAAATGCAATTCTCACAACCCGACATCGATGTATCACATGGGTCAGGTTGAATCTCGTCGCGGTGACTATACAAAGGCGTTAACTTGGTTAAACCACTCACTTCATATTAATCCAAATTCATCTCCTGGATGGAATTTGCAAGGTGAGTTGTATTTGAAACAAGGTAACCAGGCTGCTGCTATAAATTCATTTAAAAAAGCTATTCTTGTAAAACCTGAAAACTCTCGTCCTTATATTAATCTTGCAGGGGTTTATGAAAGAAGAGCTGATCATGAATTTGCAATGGAAGAATTAAAAACAGCAATTGTTCTTAATCCTAATTACAAAGACGGTATTTACAGAGTTGCAAATATGTCACTTGAAACTAAGAAGTATCAACAAGCACTTGAATATTATTCAAGACTTTTGGGTGATGCAACTTATAATAATAGTGCTATTATCGGTCTTGCCAATACTTATTATGAAATGGCGAAAGATACCGCAGACAGCCGTGATTACACAACAAATAAAGATGTTTACTTAGCTTATGACTATGTAAATGAAGCTATTCAAAGAACTCCAAATGATTTGAAACTTCATTTAGCAAAGATTAAGCTTGCTAAACTTACTCACCAAATGGAATTGACTAATGATAACCTTAATTACATTGTTCAATCAGCTTCTGACAGCTTGATGGATACCGTAATTAAAGGGGAAGCATATCTTTCACTTGGACGTGAAAATGATGCTGTTTATACGTTTGAAAATGCAATCAACTTCGCAAACAGCATTGATGATGAACTTTATTTAGCAGAAATTCTTGTTCAACATAAACAATTTAGAACTGCAAGAAAAGCTTTACAAAAAGTTCTTATGGCAGATCCGGATAACAGAATTGCATTGAACGGTGTACATTACATTGACTTATGTGAAATGAAATCAAATGAATTTTTTGAAATCGCATTGAGACAGTATAAGGAAGGAAATTTTGCTTCTACAATTGAATACTGCAACAGAGCAATTGATTTTTATCACAATGCTCCGTCAATTGCAAAATTGAAAGCTCAAGCTTACGAAGCAGAACAAAACTACGAAGGTGCTGTTAAATACTATACTCAATACTTATCACTCGCACCGAATGCTTCTGACAGAGCAGCTGTTGAACAACGTATCAACGTATTCAGACAAAAAATGTAGCGGATAAAAAGTAAAATCCAGGATAGTGGATTTTGACGATAATGAACCGATGAAAAAATTCGATATACGAAAAACATTTGAAACATTTTTGAAAGAGCCTCTTAGTATTTTAACTGAGGGGCTGTTTCAAATTGTGAATATCGAAACAGGAAATGTGTTTGAAAAATCCTTCAACATAGATTTTATGCATAATAAAACACAACTCACAATTGTAAATAATCAAAAGATGTACAATCTTTTTTCAACTGTACTACACAAAAAACGCGTTCAAGAGATTAAGGAAAAGGCATTGGTTAAATGAATACATTTATGCAGGCAAAGTTTATACAAAGTGCTGAAAAACTCAGCCAATGTCCGGAATTTAACCTTCCTGAATTTCCTCTTTTAGGTAGATCTAATGTTGGTAAATCATCGTTTATTAATGGACTTGCTAATAATAAAAAGCTTGCAAAAACCTCTAATACACCGGGGAAAACCAGATTGATAAACTTATTTAATTTTGATGAAAAATTTATACTTGCAGATTTACCCGGATATGGTTATGCTCAAGTTTCAAAAGAAGCACAAAATCGTTGGCAAAAACATCTTGAAGAATATTTGCTCAAACGCGAAGCAATAAAATGCCTTGTACAACTAATAGATGGTAGACACGAAATCCAAAAGAATGATTATCAAATGCGTGAATGGGTGAGTGCGTACAATTTACCAATAATCACAGTTATTACAAAGGCTGACTATATTTCTTCGCATAACAAAATTCAAAAGGCTATTTCACACGTCAAAAGCGAATTTGGCGGAGAAGTTTACCCGTTCAGTGCTGTTGACCATAAATACAACGAAAAAATTCTGGAGTTTTTTACTATTTTATAACAATCTGTACGCTAATTACTCCAAATAGATAATCGCGGCGGGTATAGAGTTTGAATCCTGCGGTTTCAAATTCTTTGATTAATTCATTTGGCGGCGGAAATAAGTTTTTGGAATCAACGAGATATTTGTAATGCAATGCTTTTTTGCCCAAAATTTTTGTGACTAAGTAAACAATAGAATCAAAAATTTGACCACCAAACTTTCCGTTGCCAAAGTCTAAATGTAAAAACTTTCCACCGGATTTGAGTGTTCGTCGAATTTCTAAAATAGCTTTTGTTCTGTTTTCAATATTACGCAATCCAAAACCAGCCGTTATATAATCAAATTCTTCGTCATTGAATGGCAAATTTGTACAATCCGCAATTATAAATTCTTCATTTGGATTTTGTTGACGGGCTTTTTTAATCATACCTTCGCTAAAATCAAGTCCAATGACCTTTGCCTTCGGACATAGTTTGCGAATTATACGTGTGAAATCACCCGTTCCGCAACAAATATCTAAAATGTTTTCTCCTGATTGAATTTTTAAAAGTTTTAAGGCGGTAATTTTAACAAAATAATGGGTTCCGAGTGAAATAAAATTATTCATCAAATCGTAATATGATGAAATTTCGTTGAACATATTTTTAATTTTTTGTGGATTTTTGTCAACCATAATAGAATTATATAAAAAAAATGAACCGGCACATTTTCAATTTCATACTTAACCAACGTTAAATAAATCTTTGACCTGTGCCGGAAAGAACCAAATAAAAGTTTCTCTTTCATACTATATATACACCCTAGAAACAAAAATTTCTAAAGTTATTTAATCTCTTTTTCGATTGCCTCCTTGTTTATGTATAGAGGATAATATTATTTTGAATGAATTACTATTACCCAGGTGGGTAGGAATTTTTTACTCGTTCGCTACGCAAACAACGCGGAGAGCGTCGTCAGTGCGGTCGCCGTAGCCCCACTCCGTGAGCGAACTGTTGAAGTAGCGGGTCCACGCAGTGCCCGAGTCGTACTCGAGGTCACCCCAAAGGTAGAACCACGAAGCGGAGTCTTCTATACCTAATTTTGCTGTTACGCTTGTGTCCCAATTGTTTGCTGTTGGGTTTGTTTCATTGTAATCTTCTGACTCGCTGATTGAGTTGTCGTTGTATATTGCCTTAGCTATATTTGCCAGTTCACTTGCTTTTGGTAATCTTCCACCCTGATTCTTACACTCAACCATTGCTCCTACCCAGTAGTCATCGTTGTTATTTAAGTAGCAGCTTTTAATTGCTTCGTAGCCTTCTTTACCTATGTAATCACTACAACTCACCGGCGTTGGAACTTTAGCCTGGCTAATTATCTTAACTCCACCTATCTCTATATAAGAATCTTCAAGTTTTGCTCCATTAAATGAAATAAGATCGTTTCTTGTGTGTTCATCGCCACCATATAAGTTTGGTTTTCTGGAGCCATTAAAGTCATAAATACCCGCTACACAACTGTGGATTTGTTTATTATCTACCTTTACACTATCAGGATCTGAAATACATTTTTTATCATAACTAAGAATAATTGGTGTTCCGTCTCCTAAAACTATTGCAACAGGATTCATAAAATCTTTCTCTCCACCGGTTGGAAGGTTTAGAGAACTTGCTGAATTTATTTTAGATAATTCAATAGATTTTTGTTCACCATTTTGAATATAGTTTAATTCACTATACGGTAAACATTCTGTAAATGCTTTTGTAGATCCGTCACATACGGCTGTAATCTTCATGTATTTGCCTAATTCTTCTACAAATTCAGCAGTAGAAGAATAAGTATCATTCATACCTCCGTG
>JAFUUC010000003.1 GCA_017471365.1 bacterium | reverse complement strand
TTGCGGGAACACCCCTCACCCCTAACCCCTCTCCCACAAGTGGCGAGGGGAATTCCTCTGTCATACCGAACTGTTCAGAATGACAAAAATCGTTTACCCCAGTGTTCGTTTGTACTTCTTTTTTCATTCAAACTTCCTTTCAATTTTTAACCAATACTATAACCAGTACAATGTTACGCTATTAATAATTATACATGGTTAATATGATTTTGTCAAGGTAAATGTTAGGGTATATGTATGGATAGAAAATTGATGAGAAACGGGAATGGCTGGGTTTTATGCCTTAATTCGACTATACTTGATCTTCTGAAAGTTGACCCCAAAACTGACATGGTTGAATATGTTATGGAACACGACAAGCTGATCATCGCTAAAAGCAAGAAAAAACGTGCTGATCTGGAGCTTGTTTAATATAATTTAATCTATACTTTACTTTTTTTTTTGTTTATTATAAATTTACCCTTGGTTACACTGGCTTGATAGGTTATGCCCTAGTCGAAAATAAAACCTTAAACTATAGCATTTTTTAAGATATTATTCGATGGAGCAGTGTTTCCCGTAGTACAACACATAAAACATAAAGGAGAAAACCGATGCCGACAGCATCTATTATTGAACTTTTGGAAGCAGGTGTACACTTCGGACACCAAACTCAAAGATGGAACCCTAAAATGAAACCGTATATCTACGGTGCTCGTAACGGAATTTACGTTATTGACCTTAGAAAAACTACTGTTTTATTAGATGAAGCTTACAATCTTGTTAGAGATTTTGCTGCAAGAGGACGCAATGTTCTTTTTGTTGGTACCAAAAAACAATCCGCTGAAGTTGTGGCTCAAGAAGCTCAACGCTGTGGAGCTTATTACATTAACCGCAGATGGTTAGGCGGTATGTTAACAAACTTTGAAACTATTCGTACCCGTGTTAACAAGTTGAAAGAATTGGAAGAATTTATTTCAAGCGGTCACGCTGAAAAACTTCCTAAAAAAGAAGTTGCTCAAATTAACAGACAACTTTCAAAACTTTCTAAAACCCTTGGTGGTATTAAAGATATGAGAGGATTGCCTGATGTTATCTTCGTTATCGATCAAGAAAAAGAAGAAATCGCTATCAAAGAAGCAAACAAATTGGGTATTCCTGTAATCTGTTTGGCTGACACTAATGCCAATCCGGATGGAATTAACTATATCATCCCTGGTAATGATGATGCTATCAGATCTATTCAATTGGTAACTTCAAAACTTGCTGATGCTGTTCTTGAAGGTAAACAGCTTAGAGAAAACAAAGCGAACGAAGTTAAAAAAGTTGAAAAAATTACGGCTGCTGATGCAGGTGTTGCACCGGAAGCAGTCGAAGGATAAATAAGGAGAATTATCAATGGAAATTACAGTTCAAATGGTAAAAGAACTTCGTGACAAAACCGGTGCCGGTATGATGAATGTCAAAAAAGCACTTGTTGAAGCCGAAGGTGATATGGAAAAAGCAGCAGAAATTTTACGTCAGAAAGGTATCGCTTCTGCTGATAAAAAAATGGGCAGAATCGCCGCAGAAGGTCGTGTTGAATCTTATATCGATGCAAACGGCGGTGCTATGATCGAAGTTAACTGCGAAACAGACTTCGTTGCAAAGAATGAAGAATTTCAAGGTTTGGCAAAAGGTCTTGCTCAAAACGTTGAGGAACAAAAACCGGCTGACGTTGATGCTTTGCTCGGTTTGACTTGCCCTAAATGTAACAAAGTTATTGCTGATGCTTTGAAAGAAAAAATCGCTTCTATCGGTGAAAAAATTACCGTGAGAAGATTTGTAAGATACGAAGGAAACGTTGCAACATACATTCACAACGGTAAAATTGGTGTTCTTTTACAAACAGATGCAAAAGACGAAGAATTGGCAAATGATTTGTGCTTGCACATTGCTTCTTGTGCTCCTGAATTTGTTTCAAGAGACGAAATTCCTCAATCAGTTATTGACCACGAAACTGAAATTGAAATGGGTAAAGAAGATTTGCAATCAAAACCTGAAAATATCAGAGCAAAAATCGTTGAAGGTCGTATTAACAAATTAATGGCTGAAAAATGCTTGCTTGATCAAGCTTTCGTTAAAGATCCAAGCACTACTGTTGCTAAACTTATCGAAGGTAAATTCAACGTGAAAGCTTTCACAAGATACGAACTCGGCGAAGGGCTTGAAAAACGTCAAGACAATTTTGCTGAAGAAGTAATGAGCCAATTAGGTTAGTTTGATTAAAAATAAAATGAACGCCCTTAAGTTTTTGAGGGTGTTCATTTTTTGTATGTTAAAAGTATATTTTCAGATAAAACTTCCGATGAATCTAAGTTAAAGTTTGTGCAAT
Organism: bacterium; assembly: GCA_017471365.1. GTDB lineage: Bacteria > Cyanobacteriota > Vampirovibrionia > Gastranaerophilales > Gastranaerophilaceae > Zag111. Next base: position 55,036 of record JAFUUC010000003.1, on the reverse strand, counting down.
CTGAAATTTTATCTTTTCTTAATCCATCAAAGCAAGATTTCCCTGAGTTATCCGCAAGAATTTTCGGTGCAATGAAATGGTATAATTTGTCAGCATACGGAAGAAAGCTTGAATTTAATTTCCCGCCGGATTCTACAAAAACACTCATTATTCCGACTTCATAAAGCTTTTTTAGAATAAATTCTATATTAAGGCGGTTATTTTTAACCGGTGTCGGAATGTAGGTGATATTTGTATCTTTTCTTTCAGGGGCCGGGAAAGTTGCAGAGTGGAAAATGTAGATTTCACCTTGTTTATATATATTTGAATTTAAATCGGTTTTGAGTTCGCGGTCTAAAATCACTTTTTTTTCATGTTCCATTGTGGGGTTGTCGGAAATAATTGTCGAGGAAGAAGTTAATATAGCATCGTATATTTTTCGTAATCTTCTTGCGTGTTCTCGAGCTTTTTGAGAAGTTATCCATTTTGAATCACCATTGTATGTAGCTATTTTACCATCAATGGTTGTGGCTGTTTTTATGGCAACAAAGGTTTTGTGTTCTGTTTGATTTTTTATAAATATTTCATTAAGTTTTCGGCATTCATCTTCTAAGACCGGTCCAATGATTTCAATTCCTGCTTCTTTCAAGATCTTTAGACCTTTGCCGGAAACTAAAGGATTTGGGTCTTGCATCCCGTAGACAACCCGTTTAATTCCTTTTTTGAGGATAATGTCAGTACAAGGAGGAGTTTTGCCTTGATGACAGCAAGGTTCCAGGTTTACAATTAGTGTACAGCCTTGTGCTGAATCCAACTTTGATAGGGCGTCACGCTCTGCGTGGTATTGTCCATATTTTGCGTGGTAACCGGTTGAAATGACATTATTTTCTCTATCTAAAATTAGACAACCAACTAGCGGGTTGGGAGATGTTTTGCCCTGAGCAAGCTTTGCTAATTTTATGCATTTTTTCATCTCGCGTGAGTATGTTCTCATAATTGTATTTTATATTAAATTGTGATAAATTAAAACTGTTAGTAAATAGTATTATGTTTTAGGGGGTAAAAATGGTAGATTTAAAGTATATTGGACACAGTGCATTTCAAATCACAAGTAAGGATAAGGCTGTTTTAATTGACCCTTGGGTTGACAAAAATGACAATTATAATTGGCATGAAGAACCTATTTCGGATATTTTGTTAACTCATGCCCACGGGGATCATCTAGGTAACTCTGTTGAGATTGCAAAAGAAAAAGATGCAACGATTACTGCTGTTGCAGAGCTTGCCGGATATTGTAAAGAACAGGGTGCTAAAACAAAGTCTGTTGGTTTGGGTGCGTGGATAAATTATGAGTGGGGTAGAGCGGTTTTTGTTCCTGCTTTTCATTCAAGTTCTTTACCAGATGGAAGATATGGCGGAAGTGCCGCAGGAATTATTCTCGATGTGGAAGGTGTTAGAATTTATCATGCTGGAGATACTTGTTTGACGGGTGAAATGAAAACTTTGAAAGAGTTGTATGCTCCTCAAATCGCATTACTCCCTATCGGCGGTAATTATACAATGGATGTTGAACATGCTGCTCTTGCTGCCAAGTGGCTTGGAGTTAAAACAGTTATTCCGATGCATTATGGTACTTTCCCGGAAATTCAGGCTGATTTGCAGCGTTTTGCACAGCTCGTTGCTTTTGGTAATACTGTTTGTCAAATTGTTTCTCCGGTTGGAACCGATGTTAAAAACGGAAATTAGTCCAGTTTTTTTATATAATCCTTCGCTATACCGTTTTGTGTGAAGCGAAGGATTGGTTTGTTTTTTATTATATGGCTATATGTAGGAGATGTTTATGAATGTCTTATTTATAATTGATAGAATTGAATTAAAGTATTTTGAATTTAATGATCTCGTTACTAATTTTTGGATTATTAAAACATTGATTGAGCGTGGATGCGATGTATCAATTGCTACAATTGACATGCTCGGTGTTGAAAATTCTCAAGCTTATGTCCATTGCTACCAATCTTATTTAAAAGATAATAATATTTTCTATGACAAGACAAGCTTTGCTAAAAAACAAGTTGAAGATTTTCAACTCGTAATGTTTAGACCTGATCCTCCTGTTGATCTCGATTATATAAATGCAACTTATGTATTTGATTTTGTCGATCGCTCAAAAACTCTTGTTATGAATGACACGGTTTCTGTTCGTAATTTTAATGAAAAATTGCATGCAAAAATGTTTAACGATTTGATGCCTGAAAATATTGTTACATCTTCATTTAATGATGTTTTGAATTTTGTAAATCGATATGAAGAAATTATTTTAAAACCTTTAAATCAATGTTTTGGTGGTGGTGTTATGTATCTTAAAAAAGGAGATAAAAATACTGCTGTAATTATTAATCAGATGACTCAAAACGGAAAACGTCTTGTGATGGTACAAAAATTTATTCCAAAAGCTGTTTATGGTGATAAACGAGTTTTATTTTTGGGTGATCAGATTCTGCCGTATTGTGTACAAAAAGTTCCGAGTGGTAATGATTTTAAATTTTGTGAACACGCTGATTCTAATATATTAAAAGCGGTTTTATCAGATAGTGAAATCGAAAAATTTAAACCGGTTGCCAAAAAATTAAATTCTATGGGAATTTATATGGCAGGACTTGATGTTATTGACGAAAAAATTATAGAAATTAATGTTACAAGTCCGTGCTATTTTATCAGAGAAATTAATTCTCACTTCAACTGCCATATTGAAAATAATATAGCAGATTTTATATTATCCAAAATTCCGGAATCTGTTTTACTATAGTTTTATAAATCTGTTTACAAATTCGAGTCTTTTATCGTTGTAAATTTCAATTAATCTATCGATAGAAAATCTTTTGGTCTTTTTTGGACTTTCTTTATGTTTATTTAATCCTTTTAAAGCATTCTCAACATTTTTGTAAAGTTCTTTCATAAAACTATTGAATTCTATTTTACCCGGCTTCAGGTTCATTGCAAATGGTTTTTCTTCAGCGTCTTTAATTACTCTAATTACAACATTATCAAATAAATCATTCTCAAGAGGTTCAAGGTATAATTGAGCACCACTTCGCCTTACGTAATTATTTAATGCACTAAGATTGCGGGGGGTAAGTGTTCTCGTGAGGTTTTCATGATTATAAAAGTTATCTGCAACCCTTATATTGCTGCCCAGTTTATAAATATCGTATATCATTGATGTTTTTGCCATTGTGTTTCCGTCCTTTGCTATTCACATAAAAACTCGTAAAAATATTTTTTGCTATCAAACTCTTGAAAATACTTCAACATCAATATCATCAAATGTATTTGTATTGAAATATGCACACGAAGCTACCATTGAGGCGTTGTCAGTACAATACTTCATTGCCGGAGCGTTAACTTTAAAGCCTTCTTTTTCGAGTTCAAAAACTTTTTTACGAATCTCCGAATTTGCAGCGACGCCTCCTGCAATAACGACCTGTTTGTATCCACGTTCTTCAAGGGCTTTTCTTAATTTTTTCGCAAGAGTTTTTGAGACACATTCTTGGAAACTTGCACAAATATCATTCACCGGAAGTTCTTTGCCTTCAAACGATTTAACCAGCCTTAATACCGCTGTTTTTAAACCACTAAAACTAAAATCATATCCACCAACTTTTGAAATAGGTAGCTCAAAAGCATTTGGATTACCCAATTGAGCAAGCTTATCGAGTTTTGGACCTCCGGGATAAGGCAATCCTATCAATCTTGCTACTTTGTCATAAGCTTCTCCAACAGCATCATCGATAGTTTCACCAAGAATAGTTTGTCTTGAATAAGATTCAACATCAATAATCTGAGTGTGACCACCACTTACTAAAAGTGCCATAAAAGGTGGTTTTATATCAGTATCTATATAATTTGCACACAAATGTGCATTTAAATGATTTACACCTATAAAAGGCTTGTTATAAATCATAGCAAGTGTTTTAGCTGCATTTAAACCAACTAATAAGCAACCAACAAGCCCCGGTCCAACAGTTGCTGCAAACGCCGTTATGTCCTCAGGTTTTAATCCGGATTGTTCAAATGCTTCTTCTATGACAATATTAATGGCATCTAAATGTTCCCTTGCTGCAATTTCTGGAATTACTCCGCCGAATTTTTCGTGAGTCTTTATTTGAGAAGCAACTATATTTGCAACTACTTCCCGTCCGTTCTTAACTATTGCACATGCTGTCTCATCACAACTTGACTCTATCGCCATTATGTAGTTGTCATAACCGGAGTCCGGTCCTATTTTGACCCTCTCCCCGCCAAATAAACATTGCTTTTCCATAAGCTAATTATAATAAAAAAAAACTCTTCCTGAAAGAAAGAGTTTGGAATTTTTTACAATTCCTCGTGTAGAAGGTTAGTGTGTAGTAGGTAGTGTATAATTTATGTCTCGTGTTTAATTTGTTATCTCTTACACTTATATAAAGTATTTTTAAAGTATATAATTGCTATATCCTATTTATTCTGTTACATAACTTAATAATAAACGTAATTTTGGCAATCTTTTCCCCGATAAAATTTTTTGTATATATAAAGTATATAACAAGGATGGTTAATGACAAAAATTTCCAATAATCAACCGATTTCTGAGCTACCTGATATAGGTATGTTGCGAAGGTCGGAAAGGGCAACATCTCCAATTACAATTGAATTTCCAGAATCTGATTCAACTAATGTTCAAACAGGTTTTTATCCGGGGTTGTCACTTTCGGATAAGTCTGCTAATGGTGGTAATTATAATTTCCGCCTTGGTGAAAGGGTGAATTGGATTCGTATAATAGATGTAAACAGTGTTTCATGCAGTTTTTTAGCACAGGTTATGATAGCTGCGGGAAATTCGTCATCTAACCCGACTCCTGTAGATAATACTGTTGATAATTTCGCTCAAAAACAAAGGGGTGACTGTTATTTTCTCAGTGAAATTCTTGCAATAAAAAATACTGCAAATGGACAAGAAATTTTAAATAAAAATATAAAACGTAATGCAAATGGGAGTGTTACTGTCACTTTACCGGGGGCACTTGCGATCAAAAATAATTATTTTTCAAGGGGGCTTGGTTCAAAGTGTGCAATAACCGGCACTTATACAATTACTAAGGAAGCTTTGGAAAGAGCTGCAAGTTTTTCAGGAATTTCTTATGCTGCTGGTGATATGAATGTTGTTATTTTAGAACTTGCGATGGAATCTTATCGAGCAGAAATGCGTGAAACGATGCGGCTTCTTGGAAACGATGCTTCTAATTACGCGTTTGGAAGTGCTCAACAGGCTACTGGTAATGCAAGAAACAATGACCAATTAAGTGGAGGATTTGCATTTGATGCTGCGTTTATTTTAACCGGTCAGAAATCAGATGTTTATCAGTGTACAGCACAGAGATACAATAAAGTTAAACTTTTTGACGATAGTAACTATCGTAGAATTTCATATCAGCAAATGCTTGCTGAAACTGATAATAGCGATAAATCAAAAGCATTAAGCGGATATTCCGAAGTTACAAATCTTTCGGGTGATTACAATTATTTCCGCAATATGCTGGCAAGATATTCCGGTAATGAAGATCAATATGCATTGACATTTAGCGTTCGTGTCGCAAAAAATGGTCCCGATGGTGTAACAATGGCTAAAGGTGGGCATTCTTTAGCTGTTTTGAAAATTACGGATTCTAATGTTTATGTTCAAAATCCTTGGCATCCGGATGAAATACAAGTTATTCCAAGAAAAGAATTTGAGCAAATGGCAACGGGCTTTACTGCAACAAGGATGAGTTTGAATGAAGTTAATAATAATTACAATCGCGAAATGCAAGCAAGTATAAATAACGGTACAGCCCCTTCAGGCATTACGCAGCAGGCACAAACTCCTACACCTGTTCCGGTGCCAACATCTCAGGGGATTAAAGTGAAAAAGAAAAATGTCCAAAAATTGCTTAATTTATACAATGAAAATAATCAACATCCTGTAAATTTTGAAACCTTTGTTAAACATATAAAAACATTAAATAACAAGATACCTTCTATGACAGTGTTGGAAAAAAAGGCTTTCAATAAAATAATTACCAAATTGCAATCTACTGATGGTGCGAATTTTACACCTACAGATGTTAAAAATATTAAAATTCTTATAAATAAGTACGCGAAGTTAAATATAAATTTATCCAATTTTAAATTTTAATTTTTTCTTAACGTTTTGTATTTAAAATCCACTTGATTACAAATTTTGTTAATGCTACTATCGGCATGTTATAGTGACTTACCAATTAAGAAGGAGAAAAATTTATGGTAAACGTAGCAATTAACGGATTTGGCAGAATCGGTCGTAACACATTGAGAGCTGCTATTCGTGAAGGTATTTTTGACAAAATTAATTATGTTGCAATCAACGATCCTGGTTTGAAACCGGAAGATGCTGCAAGAATTTTCAAGTATGACTCAGTTATGGGCAAATTCTGCGGTACTGTAGAAGCTTATGAAGAAGGTATTATTGTTAATGGCAAGAAAATTAAATTCTTCGCTGAAAAAGATCCTGCGAATCTTCCTTGGAAAGATTTGGGTGTTGAAGTTGTAGTTGAGTCTACAGGTTTCTTCACAGATGCTGAAAAAGCTAAAGCTCACATTGCAGCAGGTGCTAAAAAAGTTATTATTTCTGCTCCTGCAACTAACGAAGATAAAACTATCGTTTTGGGTGTTAACGATCACGAATATGATCCTGCAAAACACAATGTAATTTCTATGGCATCTTGTACTACAAACTGCTTGGCTCCTGTAGCTAAAGTTATCGATGAAAAATTTGGTATCGTTAAAGGTTTGATGACTACAGTTCACTCTTACACAGGTGACCAAAGAATCTTAGACGCAGGTCACAAAGACCCTCGTCGTGCAAGAGCTGGTGCTTTGAATATTGTTCCTACAAAAACAGGTGCTGCTAAGGCTGTTGCATTAGTTTTACCTCAATTGAAAGGTAAATTGGACGGTTTCGCTATGAGAGTTCCTACTCCTGACGTTTCTTTAGTAGACGTTGTATTCGAACTTTCTAAAGATGTTACTGTTGAAGAAGTTAATGCTGCATTAAAAGAAGGTGCTGACGGACACGTATTATGCTATACTGAAGAACCTTTGGTTTCTTCTGATTATGTTGGAACTTCTCAATCTTCAACAGTTGATGCTCTATTAACCCGTGTAATGGGCGGAAATCAAGTTAAGATTATTTCTTGGTATGATAATGAAATGGGTTATTCTACAAGACTTGCTGAAACAACTTTGATGGTTGCTTCTAAATTATAATCAAGTGTTGGCGTTGTTGTAACGCTGAACTAAATTATACAAAGAAAGATTGGTTACCGTATTACGGTAACCAATCTTTTGTTTTATGGTTTTATTTTACAACTTTATTTAAACCGTGTGGTTTGTCTACATTTTTATGTCGCTTTAGGGCTATTTCAAGTGCCAGCAGTTGAATGACTATAAGCAAACCGAAAGTCTTTATTATTGGTTTTTGGCAATTTATGTCTATATTAAAAGTAGATTTTACTTGATTTGTTCTATTTCCAAGCACACAAATTGGGGGATTGTAGCATTCTTTGATGGTATTTAAATTTTTTGTTGCAGTGTATGTTAATTCATCATTTAATATGTACACGAGAACACTACGTTTATTGTTTAGCATTGCAACATGTCCGTGCATAAACTCCCCTAGAATATATGAACATGTATTGATATAAGACGTTTCTTTGACTTTTAAAGAAGCCTCTTTAGCTAACGCGTAAGAGCTGCCGTCCGCTGTCATTACAATACTTCTGTGTTTAGAAAGAAAACGGGCCAGTTGTTTTATTTTTGGGTGAAGTTTGTATGCTTTTTCAATAGTATCAGGTATGTCTTTTAGGTCTCGGATTTTGTCAACAGTTTCTATACCTTTATTTTGGGCTGTTTTCAATACTATAAGTAATGCACACAACATTTGTGAAGTTAATGATTTTGTTGCTGCAATACTTTTTTCCTCTCCTGCAAGACATGCTACTTTGTAATCTGCTGCATTCCAAATTGAAGAATCTTCTTTATTTGTTATGCAAAGTGTTTTTACTCCGGCTTCTTTTGCCTTAATCAAAGCACTATTTGTATCAGTGGTTTCTCCGGATTGAGTAATAAATATATATAAAATGTCGTTAGAATCCGCGATTTTTGAATCAAGTAGAAATTCACTGGAATAAATTGCACGAGCCTCTATTCCAGTAATAGAACCAAATAATTCAGCAGCAAATCTCGCACAATGGTATGAAGACCCACTCGCAACAATAATTACGCGTTCAAAATTTTCAGGTAAACATAATTGAACTTTGCCATTCGAGTCTACATAAGTATTTATAATATTCTGTATAATCCCTGCTTGTTCTTGAATTTCTCGTTCCATGCAGGTTTGTGTGCGTCTGAATATTTGCATTTTAATCCAAAAATTCTCTTACAAACTTGTTAACTGTTTGCGGATTTGCTCGACCTTTGGTTTCTTTCATTACCTGACCTACGAAGAAACCTAGCAAATTAGTCTTTCCGTTTCTGTAGGCTTCCACTTGATTAGGATTTGCTTCTACTATTTTTTGAACAATTTCTTTGATTGCTCCTTCATCGGAAATTTGGCTCAAGCCTTTTCTTTCGACGATTTCGGATGCTTTTTCTCCATTTGTAATCATGTCTTCGATTAAAATTTGTTTACCGATATTGTTAGAAATAGTTCCTTTTTCTATTAAAGAAATTAATTCGGTGAGATTTTCAGGAGTTAACTTTGTTTCGCCAATTTCTATATGATTTTCTTTTAAGTAAGCTGCGATTTCGCCTGTTAAGAAGTTTACGGCAGTTTTAGGATTAGCACCAAGTTCTAAAACCTTATCAAAGAATAACGCCAATTCCATCTGAGCGACAATAACATTTGCATCATATTCGCTCAAACCAAGACTTTGATATCTTTCGCGTTTTTGATTTGGAAGTTCAGGCATTTTAGCACGAATTTTTTCAACCCATTCGCGGGAAATTTCGAGCGGCATTAAATCCGGTTCTGGAAAATATCTGTAATCATTTGCATCTTCCTTACCCCTCATAGATTTTGTTTCACGTGTGTCGTCGTTCCAAAGTCTTGTTTCCTGAACGACTTTTCCTCCATCTTCCACAAGTTCTATTTGACGATCTATCTCATATTCCAAAGCTCTTTCTAAAGCTGAGAACGAGTTAATATTTTTGATTTCGGCCCTTGTGCCGTACTCACTTGAACCTTTTGGCATGATTGAAATATTTGCATCACATCTCATAGATCCTTCTTCAAGGTTTCCGTCACATACACCGGCATAACGTACAATATCGCGAAGTTCTTCCATATAAGCTCTTGCTTCTTGCGGGCTTCTCATATCAGGTTCTGACACTATTTCTAATAGTGGAGTTCCAGCTCTGTTAAGGTCAACAAGAGAATAAACAGAACCGGCAAGACCATTTGCTCCCGCGTGTACAAGCTTTCCGGCATCTTCTTCAAGGTGAGCTCTCGTGATTCCAATTCTCTTACCATTTATATCTATATGTCCATTCACGCATATGGGTTCGTCGTACTGAGAAATTTGGTATCCTTTTGGCAAATCCGGATAAAAATATTGTTTTCTGTCAAATTTACAGCGTGAAGGAATTTCACAGTTTAAAGCCAATCCTGCTAAAATACCCATATTAACAACTTCTTTATTTAAAACGGGCAAAACACCAGGCATACCAAGTGTAATTGGGCTTGTTAAACTATTCGGTTCCTGACCGAAAATATTGGGATCCGGTGCAAATATTTTTGTATTTGTTTTAAGTTGTGCATGAACTTCAAGTCCAATTACTACTTCATATTTATCTCTTAATTCTTGTTCAACCATTTCTTATCTCCTTAGTTATAAATTGATTTTAGCACAAAGATATCTACCTTGCATAAATTTCGTGTTTTGATGGTGTAAAATCGGGTTCTTTGTAATTTTTAATGTATTCAATTGCTTCCTGCGGTGTTTTTGCAACATATATAATGTTCTTCCGTGCAAATTCATTCGCGAATTTTTCATCCACGATTTTGTTAAAAAAGTCGAGCAAAGAATCATAATAACCATTTGTATTTAACACAACTATTGGCTTTTTGTTATATCCAAGTTGTTTTTGTACAAACATTTCTGCGAACTCATCAAGAGTTCCGAATCCTCCCGCCATTACAATTACAGCTTGTGATATTTTGTCCATTTTTTCTTTGCGGTCTCGCATACCTTCAGCCGAATAAAATTCGTCGCAGTTGTCTGTCCTGCAACCCATTTCAATGAGTTTTTTCGGCATAACGCCAAACACTCTACCGCCATGTGCTTTAACTTCTGATGCACATGCCCACATCATTCCAAGTGTACTCCCGCCATAGACTATATTGAAATTGTTTTTGCCAATTAACGTACCTAGTTCTTTAGCATCTTTATAATAAATTTCATCTAAATGATCGCTTGCAGAACAAAATACACATATATTTTTTATTAAATTATTATTCATTAAATTCTCCACCGATTCTATAATAATGGGAACAAGAAATACCTGTTCCTTGTGCGGAGCAGTCTCGTTTTAAATCGTCCATTGTCCAATTATGTCCTATTGCTTTGATACCCATATTAGGGTATATGTTCAAACCAAATATATCTTTTCCCCAAGTATTTGGTCCGATAATTCCATTCATATCAAACATCATTATAAAACCAGATTGGTTTTCATCTTCGTTAGGAATATCTTTTATGCCTACAATGTGTCCATTATCTGCTGTATAAAGATTTTCAAAGTAATATTTATCGTGTTTACGAACTTTTCTTCCATCCATATAATGTTGCGTATAACGCCTAAACAAATATTCGTGTTCTTTCAGACGTAAATAAGGTTTTATTAGCTCCATCATATACATTTCTTTTTCTTCTTCAGTTTTTGCTGATTTTAAGCCTTTTACCAGATCTGAATTAGCTTGAGCAAGCATTGCCGAAAAAGCGTAATCAGCTTTTGCATATGTTTCATTCCATTTTGCAATATAAGCAGCTTCTTTTGATGTTATAAACATAGAAGTCGGTGTAAGTAATAACACAATTGCAAAAATAACAATTGTTGTTATAGAATATTCAATTTTCCAAAATCGTTTCTTCATATTGTTGCCATATCGATGCGTTTTTTCTCATTAACAAGTTTTTCATATACCCACTCCGGTACAAAATTTTTCCCCAAGATTATTTGTCCATTCATTGTATTTGGAGCGTGAAAATCAGATCCTCCGGTAACAACAAGTCCCAAATTTTCTGCCATTGTAGAAAAATATTCCACCATTGCAGGTGAGTGCTTTCTGTGATAAGCCTCAATTCCTCTTAAACCATAACTCATAAGATCTTTGATTAATCCTTCAGCAACATTTTCAAGATCATGAGGATGTGCAATAACCGGTATTCCGCCTGCATCATATATTATTTCTACAGCATCATGCGGCGAAACCGTTTTTCTTTGAACATAAACAGGTGAATCTATATGAATATATTTCGAATAAGCTTCCATAACATTAGTAGTTCCACCAGCACTAGTTATTGCTCTTGCGATATGAGGACGTCCGATGCTTCCTCCGGGAGCTACTAGTTTTTTTATGTCTTCAAATTTTATTTTTATTCCTTCCTTTTTATTAAGTAAAGTCAAAATTTCTTTAGTTTGTTTTACTCTCGCTTGTTGTTGATTTTTTATCAATTCAATAAAATCTGAATTATTTGTATCCATAAAATAACCTAGAATGTGAACTTCATGATTATCATAAAGTGTATTAACTTCAATTCCCCTAATTAACTCTATCTTTAGATTATTCTTTTGAATGTAATTTTTCGCAAAATCGTAAGCTAATACATTATCATGATCTGTGATTGCAATAGCTTCCAATCCAACTTCAATTGCTGTATCCACAATTTTTTCCGGAGAAAACACACCATCAGAAAAAAATGTGTGAATATGTAAATCAGTTTTCATTTTCATCTTCCTTTATATTACTTCTACTAACAAAAATCCTTTTTACATCAAGAGCTTTACCTGTTAGCTTGTCAATATTAACTTCTACAGCATTAATTTGAATCATATCTCCTTTTGCAATTTCATAGCGTTCAGGTAGTCCTGTCAAAAATCTTTGAAGAGATGTGTCATAATCCATCCCAATAACTCCGTCTTTTGCACCGCAAAATCCGGCATCTGTAATATATGCCATTCCATTTAAAATACTTTCGTCTGCTGTCTGAACATGTGTGTGTGTACCAAAAAATGCACTAACTCCAAATTCAGAACAGTATTTCGCAAAACAGATTTTTTCTGCCGTGGCTTCTGCATGAAAATCAATTATCACTATAGGTGTAACTTTTTTTATATGTTCAATTTCGTCCTTAACCAGTTTCCATTGTGAATCTACAATGTTCATGAAAACTCTGCCAAGAACATTTATAACTCCAATCTTTATTCCATTTGTTTCAAAAATCCTGCATCCTTGCCCTTTGGTTCCTTGTGGATAATTTAGTGGACGCAAAAGATTTTGAGCATTGTCGATATAGTTAGAGATTTCTTTTTTATCCCAAATATGGTTTCCGCTTGTCATAGCATCAATTCCGTAGGTAATGAAGTCATTATAATTTTTTTCGGTTAAACCAAAACCGTGTGAAGCATTTTCAACATTAGCTATGACAAAATCGTACTGAGAACGATGTTTTTCCAAAAAATCCCTTACGGCAAAACGTCCTGGTTTACCGACTATATCCCCGAAAAATAAAATTTTTATTGAATTATTTTCCATTTTAATACTCTTAAATTAGATCCCGAAGCGAGTTCGGGATCAATAATTCTAGTTATTTTGCAATTTCTGTAGCCCTAAATTCTCTTACTACGGTTACTCGAATTTGTCCAGGATAATCAAGCTCATCCTCGATTCGTTTTGCAACATCACGAGCAAGTTTGCCCGAAGCCAAATCATCGAACATTTCTGCTTGAACAATAATACGAACTTCGCGTCCAGCTTGTACTGCAAAAGATTGTTTAATGCCTTCGTAGCTGTTCACAATTTCTTCAATTTTTTGAAGACGTTTAATATAAATTTCCAAAGTATCACGTCTTGCTCCGGGTCTTCCTGCTGATATCGCATCAGCAACCTTAACAAGAACTGCTTCTATAGTGTTTGCTACAACATCATCATGGTGGGCTTCTATTGCGTGGATTACTTCAGGTTTTTCACCATATCTTGATGCAAGTTCAACACCTAATTGTATGTGTGTACCTTCTTGAGTTTGGTCAACTGCTTTGCCTATGTCGTGTAAAAGTCCTGCTCGTTTAGCTATTTTTTCATTTGCACCAAGTTCGGCTGCAAGCATACCAGCTATATGACCAACTTCAAGTGAATGTTTCAAAACATTCTGTCCGTAACTTGTTCTGTAGTACAATCGACCTAACGCTTTGATTAATTCTTTGTTTAAGCCCATAACACCCATTTCTAGAGCTGCATTTTCCCCTTCGGTACGGATTTTTTTATCGATTTCTTCTTGAGCTTTTGAAACAACTTCTTCTATACGTACAGGGTGGATACGCCCGTCAACAATGAGTTTTTCGAGTGCAACTTTTGCAATTTCACGTCTCACCGGATCAAAGCTTGATAATACAACAGCTTCCGGAGTATCATCAATGATTAGATCAACACCGGTAAGAGTTTCCAATGCTCGAATGTTTCTCCCTTCACGACCTATAATGCGACCTTTCATTTCATCATTAGGAAGTGCCACAACTGAAACTGTTGTTTCAACAACTTGTTCAATCATGCATCTTTGCATCGTGGTAGAAAGGATTTCTTTTGCTTTTTCTAAAGATGTTTCTTTAATTTTAGCTTCATTTTCTCTTATGAGTTGCATTTGTTCTTGAGCCAAATCATTTTTCAATTGTTCAAGAAGTGTATTTTTAGCTTCCTCACTTGTCATGCCTGAAATTTTCTCAAGTTCTTCTGTTTGTTTTTGAACCAGTTCGGCTAGATAATCCTCTTTTTCTAAAAGTTCATCCCGCTTGCGTTGAACTTGAAGATCTTTTTCAGTGTATTCTTGAATTTTATCTTCAAGAGCATCTTCTCTTTTTGCTAGTTTTTGTTCTTGTCTCGAAAGTTCTTGTCTGCGTTCTCTTTCTTCTTCATTTAATGCTTCTCTGTCGTTTTGTAATTCCTCTACTGCCCGAATTTTGGCTTCTTTGTAGAGAATTTTTTCTTTTTCGTCAAGTGCTAATCTATCTTTTTCAACAGATTCCATAGCACTTTTTACTTTGTTCTTTTGAACAACAAGCATTGCAGCCAAAACTATCACCGCAATAGCCGCAATAACCAATAACAAGGTTTGTGCTTCCATAAAGTTTACTACCTTATCCTTTTCTATTTTTTTATATAATATACGCAATCTCAGGTACATATATCCTACCCGAGCGTTTATTTAGTTTTTAATTTAAATAAATTTTATTGCATATATTTCCTAAAAAAATTTATACTACATCTGAGAACATAGTATCATATATTTTGTAATTTGTATAGTATATTTTTAGGATTTGTAAAATTAAGCTTGTGTATTTAATTCATCAGCTTTTTTTGCTCGTTTTTTATTTATTCTGCTATCTACAAATAATCCACCTAAAATTGTTCCACCTATATCAAAAATCCACATCGCAGGGATAAGCACAGATTTATATTTAGTTGGTAGTTTTTCTCCAAACATAAGTTCAAGTTGTTCAACAATTAATTTTGGGTTTGGAAGAAACATTTGAATTATTTGCAAAGCTCTTTCATTTTTGATAAGTTTTGGTGCGGTCATTGCAGTGCCAGCTTCTACAATTGCCAGAGATTTGAACAAATTAGATTTTTTGTATGTATTGCCCTTATCTGTTTTTGATTCGTAACCTATGGGGTTAAATTTCGCAATGTTCATACACGAACCTTTCTAAGTATATTAAGTTTTAAAGATTTTAAATTTTTACTATTTATAAAGTTTTATTAATTTTTTCTATTTTTTCATTGTCGGAGGTTTTAAATAAGATTGTTTTTTCTTTTGAAGTTTCGCCTTTTAAAATGACAATGGATGTTTTTGGAATTTTAAATTCTTTTGATAAAAATTCTACGATGGCTTTGTTTGCTTTACCGTCGATTGGCTGAGCGGTTATTTTAATTTTTGTTTCGGAAGAAGATTTTATAATTTCATTTTTTTTCGCATTTGGTGAAATTTTGATATTTACAATGACTCCGTCTTTTGTTTCTTTGATCATAGAGTTATTTTAACATAATATTATGACAAACTAATCTTTTTATATGAAATTTTAAAACTTTTCTTGAAAATCACAAGTCTAATATATATCATATTCCTGTTATGTCGGACATAGAATCTTTTAAAGAGCTTAAAGAGCTTTTGCTGTCAAAAAAATACCCTAAAGAAAATATTGAACTGGTCGAAAAAGCATATAAATTTGCAAAACAAACTCATGATGGTCAATTCCGTATTTCAGGTGAACCTTATATTATACACCCGGTTGAAGTTGCAAAGATTTTGGCAGCACTTGATGTAGATATTCACACCCTTATGGCGGCATTTTTGCATGATGTGCTGGAAGATACCGATACAAAACCTGAAACTATTGAAGAATTATTTGGAAAAGATGTTCTAAATTTAGTACAAGGGGTTACTAAATTAGGTAAATTAAAATTTAAGTCTAAAGAAGAACGTCAAGCAGAAAATTTTAGACGGCTTTTTATTGCTATGGCAAACGACATCAGAGTAATATTTCTAAAACTTGCGGATCGTCTTCACAACATGCGGACTTTAAATTTTATGTCTGCTGAAAAACAGAAAAAAATTGCCCGCGAAACACTCGATATTTTTGCTCCTTTGGCAAATCGACTTGGTATATACAAAATCAAAGCTGAACTTGAGGATTTGTCATTAAAATATCTTGATCCTGATAAGTATTTTGAAATAGCACAACTTGTCGCTCAAACAAAAGCTGATCGAGAGGAAACAGTCAATGCCTTAATAGAAAAAATTTCTCACGATGTCGAAAAAAATGGTATGAAAGCCCAAATTACCGGAAGGGCGAAGCATTATTACAGTATTTATGCAAAAATGAAGCGGCAAAACATTTCGTTTAATGAGCTGTATGATGTTACGGCGGTCAGGGTAATTGTTGATACTGTTAAAGAGTGTTATGAAGTCTTAGGTATCATACATTCCCAGTTTAAACCTATTCCGGGCAGGTTTAAAGATTATATTGCTATGCCGAAAGGTAATATGTATCAATCGCTTCATACCTCTGTAATTGGTCCGAGATCCAAACCTTTGGAAGTTCAAATAAGAACAAAACAAATGCATCAGATTGCCGAATATGGTATTGCTGCTCACTGGCGTTACAAAGAAAAAGGTTCTCAAAAAGCTGATAATACAACAGATATGCAATTTTCTTGGCTTCACAAGCTCGTTGAATACGATAAGGATATGAAAAATGCCAAGGATTATGTTAGTAGCGTAAAACTTGATTTATTCTCAGACCAAGTTTTTGCATTTTCTCCTGGTGGCGACGTTTTGGATTTTCCTAAAGATGCAACGCCTGTGGATTTTGCTTATAGAATCCATTCTGATGTTGGGCATAGAACGGTTGGTGCCTTGATTAACGGTAGGATTGTGCCACTCAATACAAAAATTAATAACGGAGATATTGTTGAAGTTTTGACTTCAAAAACTCCCGCTCCGCGTTTAGATTGGCTGACTTTTGTTGTTACAAAACAGGCAGCTTCAAAGATCAAGCAATGGTTTAAGAAGAATAATAGAGAAGAACATATTAATATCGGTAAAACTAATCTTGAACACGAGCTTACAAAAGCTATTTTTGATGAATATGTTAAAAATGGTGAATTTGATAATGTTGCAAAGACAATGAATTATCAGGGTGCGGATGATCTTTTTGCGGCTATAGGTTATGGCGAAACTACCGCTAATAAGGTAATTAATAAACTCAAGAAACCGGAAACAAAATCTATAGAAGATACATTTCACCATCATTCCGGTAAAGCTTCTAATAAAGATATTATCGGGCTTGAAGGGATGCTGTATTCTTTTGCAAAGTGTTGTTCTCCCATACCTGGTGAGCCTATTGTTGGTGTTGTGACAAGGACTAAAGGGGTTACGGTTCACAGAGTTGATTGTAATACTTTGAACACTATTCCGGCAGAAAGGCTTATGGATATTCGCTGGACCGGGGCTAATACAAATAAAACTTATAGAACAACAATAAGAATTGAAACAGCTGAAAAACTTGGGCTTTTGAAAGATGTAATATCGGCTATTTCTGATAACAATACAAATATTGTTAGTGCGAATATCAAGATTAAAAATCACGTCGGAATTATAGAGATCGGGTTGGAACTAGATAATATTGATACCTTCAAGAAGGTTGTTGCTTGTATCCAGTCTTTACCTGATGTATTTAGTGTTAAACGTATACAAACATCTTCTGTTTCTGGTTCAAAACCGCCGATCAAATCTGCAAAGAAGTCTAAGAGAAAGGAGAATTAGGATATGACACCTGAATTTTTAAACAGTGTTTGGCAAATTTATTACTATGTTGCGTGTTTTGCCACTATACTTTTTATCATAAAGTTGATAATTTTTATGTTTATTGGTGGTGATACAGAGGTTACGACAGATTTTAATACGGAATTCGAAACCGAAACATCATTTGATTTTTTGTCGTTGCAGTCTGTTTTGGCCTTTTTTATGGGCTTTGGTTGGATGGGTTATGCCGGTTTAAGACAACTTGCTATAAGTCAGATTTTAACACTTGTTTGTGCATTTTTTGTTGGCTTAATTTTTATGTTTGGCAGTGCATATTTAATGTTTAGCGTTAAAAAGCTTGAAAAAAATGTTAAAAAAGATAAAAAGACAGCGATCGGTCACACCGGTAAGTCGTATACGAACTTTGAACCGAACGGAAGCGGTCAGGTTGAGATTGAAATTAATGGTCAATTAACTGTTGCAAATGCTGTTAATACTCAAGATTGTACAATTGCGGCATTTGATTTGATTGAAGTTATAAAAGTAGAAAATGAAGTATTACATATAAGAAAGAAAGGGTAAAAGAATGTTTGGATTACTTATTGCTGCGGCTCTTGTATTATTCGCTGTTTTTGCATTTGTAGCAAATCAGTACAAAAGATGTCCGTCAAACAAAATTATTGTAGTTTACGGTAAAACGGGCGGTGAAAAAACCGCAAAGTGTGTTCATGGCGGCGGTACATTTATTATCCCGTTAATTCAGGATTACGGAGTGCTTTCACTTGAACCTATGACAACGGATATAGATCTTAAGGGTGCTTTGTCTAAAGGTAATATTCGTGTTGCGGTTCCGTCTACATTTACTTTTGGTATTTCCACGGAACCAAGTATTATGATTAACGCTGCGGAACGTCTTTTAGGCTTGTCGAGAGCAGATGTTATTGCTCAGGCTAGCGATATAATCTTGGGTCAATTACGTCTTGCGATTGCTACTTTGTCTATCGAAGAAATTAACCAGGATAGAGAAAAGTTTTTGGAACAGATTAACGCAAACGTTAACACTGAGTTGAAAAAAATTGGTCTTGAAATTATCAACGTGAACATCAAAGATATTACTGATGAGTCAGGTTATATCGATGCTATTGGTAAAAAAGCGGCAGCAGAAGCAATTAACAAAGCAAAAGTCGAAGTTGCTGAACAAGAGAAACTTGGTGCCGTTGGTGAAGCTACCGCTAATAAAGAAAAAGAAGTTCAAGTGGCAGAGCAGACTGCACAAACTCAAATCGGTAGAACTAATGCAGATAAAGAACAGCGTATTAAAACGGCTGATTTAGAAGCTCAGGCGGTAGAAGGTGAAAACATTGCAAAAGCTAATATTGCTGAATATAATGCAACTTTAGCCGTAAAACAAGCAAGTGCCTTCAAAGAAGGTGAAGTTGCTAAAGCAAATGCTCAAAGAGATGTACTTCTTGCACAAAAAGAACAGGAAGAAGCAAAATTAAAGAAAGAAGAACTTGCAAGACAGGAAGTTGAAAAACTCAGAATACAAGTTGAAGCTGATGCCGAAGCTGAAAAATTAAGACGTGTTGCAGCCGGTCAAG
This sequence comes from bacterium, assembly GCA_017471365.1. GTDB lineage: Bacteria > Cyanobacteriota > Vampirovibrionia > Gastranaerophilales > Gastranaerophilaceae > Zag111. Next base: position 35,826 of record JAFUUC010000003.1, on the reverse strand, counting down.
CTGATGCTATCAAGGCAAAATACTTTGCCGAAGCAGAAGGTATCAAAGCCGTTTTGGAAGCTAAAGCCAAAGGTTATGCTGATTTGGTTAAGATTTCAAATAACAGACCTGAAATCGCTACAAGCTTTTTGATGATTGAAAAAATTCAAGATATTGTTGCAAAACAGGTTGATGCTATTAAAAATATCAAGTTTGACAAAATTACCGTATGGGACGGCGGGGCAGGTTCTGCTAACGGCTCAACGACGGCTAATTTTATGAAAGACTTGATCAAATCTTTGCCGGCAATGCACGATTTAGCAAATCAGGCAGGAATTGAACTTCCGCAGGTACTGGGAAAAGTTGATTCCGGTGTTGAGGAAGTTAAATCGGAAGAAAAATAGTTGCTATAATTAAGATTTTTTTTAATAGTCTCTGATTAATCAGGGACTATTTTTTTTTTGAACCAAATATTACAAAATGTAAATTTTAATTTACATAAACTGAACACCTTGTATACTCTGCTTTAAGATATCATCTGATATGATATGATATGATAAGATATGATTTGATATGGGGTTGCCTGGCAATTTTTTTTCTAATCGCGTTTTAATTTATGTATGTAGTAGGGTTACGTAAATTAAAGAAAGGAATAGTGTATTATGGTAGCAGGTTCAGTGACAGATATAGCGGGGAAACCAGTACAACCGTTTAAGACTCTTCGTTATGTGACAAAAGATGGAGAATCTTGTATTGCAACGAAGAACAATGGAGTTGTGACTATTCAAGGTGATAAAAATGGTATTCGCCAAATGCCGTTAAATGATTTTATGCAAAATGAATTGCTTCAGAATGTGGAACCACTTGGAGCACAAGCACTTGAACGCACTCCGCAGCAGGATACAGTTAGTTTTGCCGGGAAAAATGATCCTAACCAAATGACTTATAAAGAAGCGTTAAATTTTTCACGCGATATTGAATACAGCAGACCGTCAATGTGGACCGGAAGATATACAATGGATAACGAAGAAAACGGCATGCATTTAAATGTCCGCAGACCTTTTACCGGCGGTACAAAATTTGAAGGTACTATCGCAAATAAAGATGTTGATCTAAAAATAAGACCTGGAGCATTTACTGCTAGCCATGGCAATATAAAAGGAACAATCGACGGAAAAGAGGTAGATTTAAAGTACACTGAAATGGAAGGTCGTAAGGGTATTCAAATCGAAGGTGAAGTCGATGATGATGTGAAAAAAGTTTTATTATTGCTTACGGCAGATGTAATTGAACATTATTTTAGAAACTATTAATCGTTTACAAATAAGAGGTCGGATAGTTAAAAATATCCGATCTTTTATTTATTTAGCTTCTTTTCAAAAACAGATATTTAGTGTATACTTATTCTATGGGTTATAAAATTATTTCAAAGAGGGAGATTTGTCCGAACCAGTACGAATTGGTTATTGAGGCTCCGTTTGTGGTCAGAAATGCTAAAGCCGGGCAGTTTATAATTTTTCGTGTTGAAGACGAGGGTGAACGTGTTCCTTTGACTATTGCAGATGTAGATAAAGAAAAAGGACTTTTAACGATTGTTTTTATGGCGGTTGGGTATACGACAAAAAAGCTTGCATTGCTTAATAAGGGTGATGAACTTGTTGATCTTGTTGGTCCTTTGGGCAAGCCGACACATATAAAAAATTATGGTACAGCAGTTTGCGTTGCCGGAGGATACGGTGCAGCACCTTGTTATTTGATTTCAAGAGCATTGAAAGAAGCCGGAAATAAGGTTTATATGATTGCCGGAGCGAGGACTAAAGAGCTTTTATTTTGGGAAGATAAAATGCGTGAAGCTTGCACCGAACTTTATTTAACAACTGATGACGGTTCTTATGGTATCAAGGGTTTTGGAACGACTGTTTTGAAAGATATTATTGAACGCGAAAAAGTCGATTATGTGATTGCGGTTGGTCCTATGCCAATGATGAGGGCAGTTGCGGAGCTTACCAGGGATAAGGGAATTTACACCGAAGCTAGTATGAATCCTATAATGGTCGACGGAACAGGAATGTGCGGTGCATGCAGGGTTACTGTTGGCGGTGAAACCAAGTTCGCTTGCGTAGACGGTCCTGACTTTGATGCTCATAAAATAGATTTTGATGAAGTTATAAATAGGACTAAAATTTATAAAGACCAAGAACGTAAACGCGACGAGAGTTGTAATTTATTAAAACAGGGGGTAAAAGATGAGAAATGAAATTCCGGTATGCCCGTTGACTAGTATCAACACGGGGATTGACATGGCTTGTAGTTTAGACAAATGTGCATGGTATGTACCGAGTGTAAAAAAATGTTCTGTGTACTTACTTGCGTATGATGCATTGCTCAGTGCTAACGAAAAACAAAAAGCTAAACAGGTTCAACGATAATTTATGTTAAAAATTGCATTGTGTGTAAAACAAGTTCCGGATACCTCTGATATTAAGTGGACGGAAAACAATACCATTCAAAGAGAAGGGGTTGAGAGTATTATCAATCCGTACGACGTCTATGCTACGGAATTTGCCTTGAAACTCAAAGCTGAATTGAAAGATGCAGAAATTACGGTGTTTTCTATGGGACCAAACCAGGCAGAAAGTATGTTGAGAAAACTTCTTGCACTGGGTTGTGATAATGCAGTGTTAATTTCTGACAGAAAATTTGCAGGTGCGGATACGTATTCAACAGGTAAAACTATTGCTGCTGCTATAAAAAATGTCTTGCCTGATTTTGATTTGGTAGTATGCGGACAATTCGCTGTGGATGGGGATACGGCTCAAACCGGTCCTTGTATTGCTTCATTTTTGAATATTCCGCAAGTAACTTTTGTTCAGAAATTTATTGATGCAAATGAAAAGTTTTTGACACTCAATCGCGAGCTTGAGGACGGCGTAGAAACCGTTAGGGTTTCTTATCCGTCACTTGTTTGTATTTTACAAGACACTTTTGAGCCGCGTCGTGCGACTATCAATGGAATTATCGCGGCAGATAAAAAAGAAATTCGAGTTTGTACAATGGAAGATATCGGATTGGAACCTGAAAAATGTGGTTTGAAAGGTTCTCCGACCTATGTAAGCAAAGCTTTTCGCAAAATTTCTAAACATAACGCTCAGAAGTTTAAATTGAGTGTTGACGAGAGTGTAAATTTATTAAGGGAGAAAATAAATTCTGTTTTATAATATTATATTAATGTCATCCTGAACTCGTTTCAGGATCTAATGTTTTATTATAGTAAATAAGACGCTGAAATAAATTCAGGGTGACAATAGGAAAGTTAAATTGAGGTAACCATGCCGAACGAAACTAATTCAGGTATTTTGTTATACGCACAGATAACACGCGAAAACTATATCCACACAGTATTCTTTGAACTTGTAGATAAGGCAAGAGAACTCGCTAAAAAACTTGGCGGAGTTGAAGTTAATGCTGTTTTGTTTACGGCTCCTAATATTATTGCCGGTTTGAAAGAAGCCTTTTGTAATATGGGAGTTAACAAGGTTTTTTATTTTGAAGATAAGTGCCTTGAGAATTATTCAACCGAGTATTATTCAAAACTCTTTGTGGATGTTGTAAACCAAACTTGCCCGGAAATAGTTCTAATTGGTGCTACAAATGAAGGCAGAGATTTTGCTCCGAGAATTTCGAGTATGCTTCATACCGGTCTTACTGCTGATTGTATTGACCTTGATATCAATGAAAAAGGACAACTTGCGGCAACTCGTCCAACTTTTGGCGGGCAATTGATGGCAACTATTTTATGTAAAACTTATCCTCAAATGGCTACTGTGCGACCGGGTGTTTTTAAGGTTCGTTCTGTTGAAGAAAGGGTGGAAACAGAGTTTATCAATTGTCCGGTGGATTTGAATGGGGTAGAAAATCATGTTCAGATTATGAATTTTAAACAAACTCTTGAAAATCAGATTAATGAACTTGATAGTGCAGATATTATTGTTGCCGGTGGTATGGGTCTAAAAAATTCAAAAGGATTCGAACTTTTGAAACGCTTTGCGGATAAAGTTGGTGGAACTGTCGCAGCGACTCGTGCTGCCGTAGAAGCTGGTCTTGCACCACAGTCCGTTCAAATAGGTCAGACCGGAAAAACAGTCAGTCCTAAATTATATATTGCCTGCGGAATTTCCGGTGCTATTCAGCATACCGTCGGAATGGAAAACTCTGAACATATCGTCGCAATAAATAACGATGAGAATGCCCAAATTTTTGAAATAGCAGATACCGGAATAGTGGGTGATGTGTTTGAGGTTTTGGAAGGGTATCTAGAGACCCTTTAGATGTTTGTATAATTGCAAAACGTTCTTTTCACTGCTTAATGAATCTATAATTTCTTGTTTCATTTGTTCGTATGGAATATCGTTAAAAACAAACAACTCATATATTTCTACGTTAAGAACCCTTGCAATCGCTATAATTGTTTCTGACGAAGGATAATTTAAACCCGTTTCAATTTTGCTAACGTTTTTAGGATCAATTCCCACAAGTTCTGCAAATTTTTCTTGCGTTAATTTTCTTTGTTTCCTTATCTCTTGGATTTTTTTACCAAGTTCCTTTTTTAAAATCATATCCCTCTCCGCCCTTATAATGACTGTTTTATAGCACTATATTAACTATCTGATAGACATAATTTTTGTTTTTTTATGTCTAGGGGATTGACAAAATTCTATTCATAGGGTATAATAATTATATAATTCTATATAAGAGACAGAGGTGTAATATTGTTTTCTGGTTCTTATGGGAAGTTATAGTTGTATGAAAAAAAGAAAGGTGAAAAGATTATGACAAAAAGACACGGTTTTACTTTGGCAGAAGTATTGATCACATTGGGTATCATTGGTGTAGTTGCGGCAATGACGATTCCGACATTGATTGCGAACACAAACTCTGCAAAATTTAGATCACAGTACAAAAAGGCATTGTCAACATTGAATCAAGCTGCATTAATGGGTCAGGCTCAATATGACGTGAACTACAGTGATGCTACATCTAAATGTAGTGATGAAATGGGAGAAGCTAAACGTACCCACTGGGGTCAAACAGCTGATTCTGATCCTACATTGTGTGCTATATTCCATGATGTGCTTTCAGGTGCAACATATGAAGAAGATGTTTCAGATTTAACAAATACAAAGGGTGATTATAGAATTACTATTGCTACTAACACCGGGATTGTTACTACTAAAGCTGGCACTGCAATGGCTGCGAATGGTGCACCTACAGGTCATGCTATTAGCTTAGCTGATGGTTCAATGTTTGTATTCCCTGATGATTCTGTTTCATGTACTAGAACTTCTCCTTGCTATGGATATATTGATGTAAATGGTACAACATTACCTAACAGAGAAGTTTCTTGTTCGGATGACGATGCTCAGGCTGCTAACTGCACAGTTCCAAATGATGCGGCTCACATGTCAGATATTTATCCTGTAATCTTTTTTGATTCAACAGTTGAGCCTGCAACAGCAGCTGCAAGATATGTTTTGACAACATCAAAATAATATTTTGTCATTCCGGACTTGTTACAAAATCTCCTATTTCAGGAGACACAGAAACGAGTTCAGGGTGACAAAGGGAACATCGGGTCGTGACCGAATCCGACCTGATACGCTTTACATTATTGACCCGCAAGCACCTTTCTTGCTTGCGGGTCTTTTCTTTATCATCATTTAACATTCCCTCCCTTATGAGGGAGGGTTGAATTTCTTTGCGAATTTATGAGCAAATGAAATTCGGGAGGGTGCTGTCCCGTTAGGGCTTTTTGTGCTAAAATATTTATATAGTTGTAGGTCGGGTTTGTTATACCGATAAATAAAGAGGGATATATTATGTCAAATAAAGTTGTTATTGGTGCTCAGTGGGGAGACGAGGGAAAAGCTAAAATTACGGATCTTTTAGCTCAAAATGCAGATTTAATTATCAGATATCAGGGGGGATGTAACGCAGGTCACACTGTTGTTGCTCATGGTAAAACTTTTAAATTTCACCTAATCCCGTCGGGTATTTTATATAATGGTAAAACTTGCCTTATTGGTAACGGAACGGTAATTTTGCCTGAATATTTTGAACAAGAAATTGAAGGATTGAAAAAAGAGAATATTGATATTTCCGGGTTGAAGGTTTCACCGCTCGCGACAATAACTATGCCTTGGCATACCGAAGTTGACGGATATAGTGAGGATAATGCTTCAAAAGGTAAAATTGGTACAACCAAGAAAGGTATCGGACCTACTTATACTGATAAGATGGCTCGCATTGCTTTAAAAATAGGTGATTTATACTCTCCGGAGGCTCTTAATGAAAAATTAGACGTAATTTTACCTTTAAAAAATAAACAATTAAAAGAACTTTACGGCTTGAAAACGTATATGAAAGAAGAAGTTCTTGAGTTATGTAGAAAATACGCCAAAATTTTTGAACCTTATGTTTGTTTTGAGTGGCAAGAAATGTTACAAAATTTTAAACGAGAGGGAAAAAAAGTTTTATTTGAAGGAGCTCAAGGGGTAATGTTGGATGTTGATTTTGGAACTTATCCTTTTGTAACGAGTTCAAACCCGGTTGGTGGTGGTGCTGCAACCGGTTCAGGCTACGGACCGAGAATGATTGATGAGGTTATTGGTGTTGCAAAGGCTTATGTAACGCGTGTTGGGGAGGGTCCATTTGTTACTGAATTAACGGATGAAACAGGAGATAAGATTCGTGAAATTGGGCATGAATTTGGAGTAACGACGGGTCGTCCTCGTCGTTGCGGCTGGTTTGATGCGGTGACGATGAAGTATGCTTGCTTAGTCGGAGGTTTGACTTCAATTGCACTAACAAAGATTGATGTATTTGATAATTTTGAAGAAATCAAGGTTTGTACTGCATATAAAGATATTCGTGACGGTAAGATTTACACTTCATATCCGACAGATGTTTATATACATAAATATTTGACACCTGTTTATGAAACGCACAAAGGTTGGGGAGAAGACATTACCGGAGTGCGTAAGTATGAAGATCTTCCGGCGAATGCAAGAAAATATTTAGAACGCTTGGAAGAAATTTTGGAGACTCCGATATCAATAGTTTCGGTTGGACCGGATAGGGAACAGACTATTTTTAAGTAACATTTTTGTAACATAAATGGCAATAAATTTCGTAAAATTGTTTTTATATAAACAGGTAGAATTTTTGCATGAATATTAATCCTATTTCAGTATACAAGAATGTTATATCAGGCGGCAGCAGATCTTTTTTAGGGCAATCTCAGGTTGCAGTTAATAAGTCAGAAGTCGATAAAATTGCTGATATTACACCGGATTATGGTGTGAAAGCTCCTATAAGTTACAGATTTGATGGTGAGATCAAGTTGCCCAACGACTTGACGGCTCATTGTTACAAACTCGCAAACGGACAACGGGTGGTTATTGTTCCAAAAGATGGTGCTACTGTTGTAAAAACGTATGTAAATACGGGATCTTTTAATGAGCCGGACAATTTACGCGGTATTAGTCATTATATTGAACATAATTTGTTTAACGGATCTGAAGATCTTGGAGACAAGGTATTTTTTGATGAAGTTAATAAAATGGGGGCATTTACGAATGCTTCAACGTCTTTTTCTGTTACTGATTATTATATTTCTTCGCAACTTTTGGATGATGGTGATTTAGAAAATGAAATACAACTTCACGCCGGTATGCTTCAATCTCCAAAATTTTTAGAGGAGAAACTTGAAAAAGAAAAAAATATTGTCGATTCTGAAATTAACCGCTGTCTTTCTGATGAATCGAGCCGGGCAGAGTCTATTACGTTGAAAAATTTATTTAATATAAAATCATCTTCTCCGGATCTTGTTGCGGGTTCAACAGATAATATTGATGCTTTAACAAGAGAAGATGTAGTTAATTACTTTAATAACAATTATTATCCTGCAAATATGGTTACCGTAATAACGGGTGAAGTTGAACCAAATGAAGCAATTTCTCTTGTTTCAAAATATTTTACTTCGACAAAACAGGCACAAAATCGGCATTATGAAAAAATGACTCCGATAACAGAACCGATTCGTCAGGATATAATTTCTAATAAAAAAGAGGGTGCGGCTGAAATATATTTAGGTTTTGCAGGACCTGAAAATTCCAATTTGAAGGATAAAATTTATTTGCGTGCAGTAGGTTACCTTTTTACCGGGCTTGCAAATTCAAGAGTGAAAAATATCGAAAAGAATTATTCAACAAGTATTGATATTACCACAGAGCGACTCGGAACGCGTACCAGTGATAAAACTGCTAAAATAATATCTGCTTCTGTGTCGGAAGATAATGTAGAACCGTTGTTAAAGGAGTTGTATTCAGTTATACAGTCTCTTGGAACAAACCCGCCGACTCCCGATGAATTTGAAGCGATAAAAAATCAAATTAAAAAATCAAATTCGACTTTTATGCAATCTTCGTCAGCATTAAATCATCATTTAGGCATGAACTTTCTGAACGGAACCCCGGATGCTCTTACGAATTATGATTTAACCCTAGATAATATGACGTATCAAGACTTTGTTGAAACGGCTAAAAAGTATTTCGATCTGAATAAAGTTGCGTTGACAGTCGTTCATCCATCGGGAACGGACGAAAATTCTGTTAAAAACAATTATAATGCCACAAAAGTCGGAGAAATTTCATTTACGGGTTTGAATAAAAAGGTTCCACTTGATTTGAAAAAAGTTACGGAATACAAAATGTCCAATAACTTTAGTATAGTTTTGCAGGATGAAGATTCCGATGTTGTAAATTACTCATTTTTGCTTGACACGAATGTTTATACACCTCAAAAAGCTGCTGTGGTAGATGTTTTGAATGACATGCTTCAAAACGGAACTATGTATAAACCAAAAGATACGATTGATGCGTTGTATGATAAATATGGTATTGATGTAGGTTTATATGCCGGATCCGATGCTCTTATATTGTCAGGTGATTTTCCTACAAATAATGCTACTCAAAGTTTAGACATTTTAAGAGAAAAAATTCAGGCTCCGGAATTGTCGAAAGAATTGTTCGATTCCGCCATAAAACGCTGTTCAGTGAATTATCTTACAAATGAACCTTCCGCTTATGAAAAATTTAACAAGGAAATTTTTAAAAACACTGAATTGTCCGCAACAACGGAAGAAAAATTGGAAAGTCTTTCACAGATAACTTTTGAAGATGTGAAACAAGCTTATAATAATATTTTTGCAAATGCTCAAGGACGTGTGGTTGTAACAGGACCGTTTAGTAAACATCCTGAATTGAAACAGGAAGTTTTCAGGCATGTTGCTTCTTTTAATCCGGTAAAACATAAGGACGTAAATTTATTTAATAGTTTTGAGCCAATTAAAGAAACAAAAGTACATACAGTTGAAACTAAACGCAATCAAGCAGAAGTTATTGAAGGATTTAAATTTAAACAAAACGGAAATATAAAAGATAATCTCTGTTTCTCTTTATTAAATACAATTTTAGGTGACGGACCTTCCTCAAGATTGTTTAATGATTTGAGAGAGCAGCGACATCTTTGTTATGCGGTTTCTTCAGAGTATTTGACTGTAAATGATATAGGTGTTTTCAGTTTAAATATCGAAACTACAACTAATAATGCTGAAACCGGTAAAAATTCTTATGATAATATTCAAAAATCTATAAAAGGATTTAATGAAAATATCAAAAAAATTACGACAGAAAAGGTTTCAGAAGATGAGTTGAATCGTGCAAAGAAAACTATAAAATCTGAAATTTTGTCTAACTTTGAAATGAATGATGATAAAAATGCTGTTTTGCTCGCAGGTGTTGGAAGTGCATATGGTGTAAATTTCATAAATCAAGAGTTGGAACTTATTGATAAAATTACCCCTGATGATATTTTAAATGCAGCTAAATACGTATTTTCATCTGAACCGATTTATTCAATTTCGGCAACTAAAGATGCATTAAATGCCAATGAAAAATATTTAAATAGTCTTACTTCGCACAATCAATAACAAGCTGTGCAATTTTTTCAGATCCATCAAATTTTGCTAATTTAGTGGCAGAAGTTCTAATTTGGCTGAGTTGTCCAGGATTGTTTACGAGATCCTCTATTAATTTATACAAAGTTTGAGGACAAGTATCTTCGTCTTCAAGATATAATCCGGCTCCCTTTTCTACCATATATTTAGCATTTTTTCTTTGATGATCAGCTGCGGCGTAAGGGTATGGTATATATATGGTTGCGATTGAACTTGCACATAACTCGGATATACTTAAAGATCCTGCTCTAGAAACGGCTATATCAGAAGCTTTTAAAACTTCCGGCATGTTGTCAAAGTACGGTTTAATTAAAATATTCTTGTCATGTTTGTAATTAGGGTAAATACCTTCAAGTTCATGTACAACTTCATCGAAATTCTTTTTGCCTGTTTGAAAAATTACTTGCAAATTAAGATTTTTGGATAGATGCTCCAAAATTCTTGTTGCCGCAGTGTTGATACGTCTTGCTCCTTGCGATCCGCCCATAATGCAAATGGTTAATTTATCTTCTAAATCAAGATTTTGTAAAGCTTTGATTTTAGAAATTTGGTTAAATTCTCGTCTTATCGGATTTCCGTTTACAAAACAATTAGGGTTGTTAATTTTATCCCTTGCGGCTTCAAAAGCAATAGATACACTTTTTGCAAATGGTGCTAGTTTCCTTGTTACCAGCCCCGGGTTCGCATCGCAATCGTGCATTACAAACGGGATTTTCATAGTTATACCTGCAAGCATTACCGGTGCAGAGACATAACCCCCGGTTCCAAATATCACGTCAGGTTTATATTCTTTTATATACTTGCAGCACTTGATCCACGCAAAAAACATTTCAAAAGCCCATTTTATGAGCCTAAATCCGATTTTTCTCGGCATTCCGGCAGAAATAACCGGTAAAAATTTAAACCCTTTGTCTTTAACAATAGAAGCTTCCAAGTTGTTTGGATTACCAACATAGAATATTTGTTCTGTATTTGGTTGATGGAGTAATTCTTCAGCAACAGCCACGGCAGGATAAATATGACCTCCTGTTCCACCCCCGGTTATAAAATATCTTTTGTTACTCATCAGCTTCGGTCCTTATTCTTTTAATTCTTTGTCTTGAAATATTTAAAAGAGTTCCCACCATTGCCAAAGATACAATAATAGATGTTCCTCCGTAACTTATAAATGGTAAAGTTACACCGGTAACAGGAAGCAATGAACTTGAAACCCCCATATTTAAAAATGCCTGAAATCCAAAAACAGTAGTAATACCAAGTGCCAAAAGTTTGCCATACATATCATTGCATCTTTTTGAAATTCGTAATCCTCTGTGTACAAATGCAACAAAAAGACCAATTACAAAAAGACAACCTAAATAACCAAATTCTTCTGCAATAATCGCAAAAATAAAGTCTGTGTGGCATTCCGGCAAATATGCAAGTTTTTGTATTGATCCGCCATATCCTGTTCCGCTAAACCCACCTGAAGCAAAGGCAATCAAAGATTGAATAATATTATAACCTTTACCCAGAGCATCACTCCCAGGATTTAACCACACCGTGATTCTATCCATTTGGTATCCGTGTAAAAACTTTGGCAGCATAGATAAAATTCCAACAAGCCCTGTTCCGCCTATTACTCCGAGAACAACTAATGATCCTCTTGCTGCAATAAACAAAATCAGAGTAGTGAAACTCAAAATTGCCGCCATACTTAAGTTCGGCTGTTTCAAAATTAAAAATAGTATAATTAGCATTGGAACGTAGGTTCTCAACCAAATGTTTAAATCAGAAAGTTTTGCTCTGTCTTTAAATGTAGAGGCAAGAAGCATACAAAACAGAGGTTTTGCAAATTCAGACGGCTGAAGTTGCATAAATCCCAGATTTATCCATCTTTGAGCCCCGTTAACATTAACTCCCAAAGGAGTAAATTGGACGAGAGCAAGTAAAGCAAGTACTACCCAATAAAAATTTTTATTCCATTTTTCAAGCTTTTTGTAATCGTAACGGGCAAAAAAGCCCATAGCAAAGAACCCAACTGCGGCATATGCTATTTGTTTCAAAAGAAAAGATACTAAATTAACACCTTCTCTCATACATTTTGGGGCTGTTGCTGAAAAAATTGCTAAAAAGCCGATAATTACAAGGAAAGCTACAATTATTACAAGAGATTTGTCAGGCGTAGACAAAATAACGTCAGAATTATTTTTTTTTCTTCTGCGTTCTTTCATTTGTTCCTTTTGTCTTTGTAGTGATTTATACTCGCGATAAGACATACTTTTTGAAGACTTCTCCTCTATGTTCGTAGCTGTTAAACATATCAAAACTTGCACACGCCGGTGATAGCAGTACTACATCAGGTTTGAGTTCTATTCCTTTATCTACTGCACTTTCAATAGTTTTTTCTTTTATTATGTTAGAAAAACCATTTATTCTGAGATTTTGTTCAAAACGATCTGTCGCTTCCCCTATTAGTATGACAGTTGTAATGTGTCTTTTTACAGATTGGCAAAATTCTGTTAGATCAGTATTTTTATCTCGTCCGCCTGCAATTAATACAACATTTTGATTGTTAAAAGAGTCTATTGCTACTATGGAAGCTTCCGGATTTGTTGCTTTTGAATCGTTGTAAAAAGTTATACCTTTTGACAACGAAATTTTTTCTAATCGATGCTCAGGAGCTTTGAATGTCATTATTGCTTGTCTAATCTTTTCATTATCCACTCCGGTAAGTTTTGCACAAATAATTGCACACATAATATTTTGGTAGTTATGTTCCCCAATAAGCGGACAATCTGAAATCTTAATTATGTCTTCTTTATTTCCGTCTTTTTGGAAAATTATAATACCGTTTTCTTCGTAACAGCAATTTGGACCGATTTGATTCCCAAACATAAATACTTCACCGTCAACTTGATTCGCAAATTCTGCAAGTTTAGGATCTTTTGCATTTAAAACACAGTATTTTGCAGCTTGTGGCTTTTTGAAAACTTTTGCTTTTGCATTGAAATAATTTTCTAAGCCTTGGTGCCAGTCAATATGATCCGGCGTAAAATTTGTCCATACAGCAATAAAAGGCTTTAGTGAAGGACTCATCTCAAGTTGAAAAGAACTTGCTTCACATACAAAGTAATCAAGATTTTCATTTGCAATTGAGCAAGGTGGGCAACCTATATTACCGCAGGCCTTAGCTTTAAATTTTTTTAATAAAATATGCTCTGTTAAAGAAGTTGTCGTCGTTTTACCGTTTGTCCCGGTAATTATTATGAAAGGAATATCACTTTCGCGGTATGCAAGTTCAAGTTCCGATATGACAGGAATATTTTTTGTCCTTAATGTTTTAATAATTTCGCTATGAGGCGGGATTCCAGGACTTGTAACAGCTATATCTGTGTCGTTGATAAATTCTTCACTGTGGTGTGCGTATTCAACTTTTATCCCTGAATTTTGAAGCTCATTAACTTTATTGAGATCTACATCAGATTTTGATTCTGTCAAATAAACATTAGCATGGCGGCTTTTTGCAAATTTAGCTGCCGCAATTCCGCTTTTAGAAAGTCCCAATACTAAAATTTTCTTACCTGTTATACTCATTAGATTAATCCCCTAAATATCCCAAAAAAAATCAATGCTGCAAATGAAAAAATAAAGGATTTGAAAGCGAAGACTGCAACAATCTTTTTTTCACTCCAGCCCAAAAGCTCAAAATGATGATGAATAGGTGCCATCTTGAAAACTCTTTTTCCTGTTGTTTTAAAACTTACTACTTGTATAATCACAGACAAAGTTTCCCAAACGAATACTGCTGCTATAAAAATCAATAAAAATTCAAATTTTCCAAGAACAGCTAACGTTCCAAGCAAGCCTCCAACTGCTAGAGAACCTGTGTCACCCATAAATACTTCAGCTTTTGGTTTGTTGTACTTTAAAAAACCAATTAAAGCTCCTGCAACCGCAGCCGATATAATTGCTAAATCTGTATTTCCCGATATCATCAGTATAAATGAACAAGCTATGAATGCAGGAACTCCGCATCCTGCCGCAAGTCCGTCCAATCCATCAGTCAAATTATATGCATTGGATGCTCCAGTAATTATGAAAACTGCAAAAAATGGATAAAACCACCCCAAATTAATCGTAAAGTTTCCTATTGCAAAGTTACAAGCTTGCGGATCTGTTGTTATAAGAAACAATGTCGGTAAAAGTGCAATCGCTATTTGTCTGAACAATTTGCCTCTGGGAGTTAAACCGTCATTACCCTTGCCCTTAATCTTGATATAATCATCTTGAAATCCCGCTGCGGTGTAAAATACCAGTGTCATAATTGCTATTAAAGCGGCTTCTGTCAGTTCTCTTGCCAAAGAAAGAGTTGTTAATGATGCAAGTATAACTGCTGCTATTATAAACACTCCCCCCGTAGTAGGTGTACCTTCTTTTTTTGCGTGATTTTCCGGTGCTACATCCTTGATATATTGTCCAATGGTCTTTTTTTTCAAAATATCAATATACGGCACTCCAAAAAGCATGCACAGCACTACCCCTAGTAAAAATGCTACTGTTATCATTATCATGGTTTATATATCCCTCTTTTTAACGTTTTCTATTATATCTTCAAATTTCATCGCTCTCGATGCTTTTAAAAATATTGTATTACTCTCATCCAAATTTTCAACAATGTAACGAGCTGTTTCTATATTAGAATTGAAACACTTTACATCAATTCCTTTAATTTTAAGCTCTTTTGCAATTTCTTCAGCTAACGAACCAACTGTTATATATTTCACATTCTTACTCAATCCTGATAAATATCTACCAACTTCTTTGTGGTATTCAATCTCGTTTTCTCCCAATTCTCCCATATTTCCAAGTATTACTACAGGATTTTTATATAGCTCTATAAATGTCTTTACAGAAGCTTTCATTGATTCCGGATTTGCATTATAGCTGTCGTTTATAAATTTAAACTCGCAAATCTGCTGTGCTTCCCAGCGTTTCTCTATTGGGTGATATGATTTTAAGCCATTTTTTATTTGTTGAGTTGTTAAACCTAATTTGAACCCTAGTTCTATTGCCGATAGAGAATTTTCTACGTTATATTCTCCTTCAACATTTAATTCGTATATGTTGTTTTTGTATTCAAATTTTGTGTATGACGGAGCTTTGTTCAATATATTTACATCTTGTAGTGAATAAAATATTTTTTCCCCTTTAAATTTAAGATGTTTTTTTGTTATATTTTGATCCAAAGCTATAAATGTGCCGTTTTCATTTAATCCGGAAGTTATTTCGCATTTAGCAATAGCGATGTTATCAAGGCTTCCCAGTCTGCCGATGTGGGCACTACCGCAGTTGGTTATTATTGCGTAATCCGGTTTTAGGTGTTTTGAAATTAGTTCGATCTCCCCAAGTCCCCTCATTCCTGCTTCTATTATAAGTGCTTCGGTATCTTTCTCCATACCTAAAATGGTCTGACAAAAACCTATTTCATTATTGTGGTTGGAAAAGGTCTTTCTTGTTTTGTATTTTTGACTTACAACTGAATAAACCAGCTCTTTTGTGGTTGTTTTGCCAGCACTGCCCGTAATAGCAATAGTTATTGGATTAATTTTCTCTCTGTAATATCGTGCAATTTCTAAATAAGCTTTTTTTGTATCCTCCACTTGTAGAACAAAAGTCGCTCTGTCTGTTGCTACATTGCTCGTTGTAAAATATGCAAAAATATTCTCTGAATCAATAAACTTTTCGCCATCAAAATTTTCTCCCTTTAGGGGTAAATATATGGCTTTATCTGTGATAGTTCTCGTATCTGTAGAAATTTCAAATGTCTTTTCTGAGCCGTTGTCTTTTAAAACTTTTGCTCCTGTTGAGCTAATCAATTCTTCTTTAGTAAACATCATGGTTTTATGTTACTTCAAATAATTTAAGCCGTGATTAAAAGTTAATAAATATTAAAACCTCTTGACAATGCTTTGTCATCGATTAATAATTACTGTACGTGATTACTCGGGCAATCGTTTTAAAAACACTCGATATTTGAAATAGCCGGTAAATAGCAAAAAATGTTAGGTTTTAATCGGATTTTTATCGGGTTACGATCCCAAAATTGAAAGGACAAAAAAATGTACGCAATTGTTGAAACAGGCGGAAAACAGTATCAAGTAGAGGAAGGTCGCTATGTTGATGTGGAACTTTTAGAAGGCGAACCGGAATCAAAAGTTGTTTTTGACAAAATTATTATGGTTGTAAACGGTAAAAAATCTAAAGTTGGACAACCATATGTAGCAGGTGCTTCTGTTGAAGGTAAAATCCTTAAAAATGATAAAGCTAAGAAAATTATTGTTTTCAAACAAAGACCTAAAAAGGGTTATAGAAAAAAACAAGGTCACAGACAACAGTTTTCAAGAGTTATGATTTCGAAGATTAGAACATCAGCTAAAAAATCTACAAAAGATGAAACAGTGGAAGCAGCTGAATAGTTCTAAATAACCTGAATTAAATTTAGGACGGTATTAAAAAAAATAAAAAGGAGAAATAAAAATGGCACATAAGAAAGGTATGGGATCTACCCGTAACGGTCGTGACTCCGAGGCTAAGCGTTTAGGCGTTAAAAAATTCGGCGGAGAGACAGTTAAAGCAGGTAATATCCTTGTACGTCAAAGAGGAACTAAGATTCACCCTGGTAATAATGTTGGTATCGGTTCAGATGACACGTTGTTCGCTTTGGTTGATGGTGTTGTAAAATTTGAACCTCACAGACGTGATAGAAAACAAGTAAGCGTTTATTCAGCTTAATGTAATTTAGTATCAGTATAAATAGAATCGGCGACAGTGTTCAAATCTGTCGCCGATTTTATTGTCGTCTTTAGCTAAAACTTAACCCCAAATTTTGTTCGTTCTTGCAACATCCGATTCGGTAATTCTTTCAGGATCTAAGTTTGACTGAGGTAAAAAAGTCGCTTTTATATCGCGAGAACTTAAGTGTGCAAAATTGCCACACGCAGCCTCAAATCCACGAATATTTTCGGCTCTGTTATATACCAACATTTTTAATTGTGGTGTATGACTAGCTACTACCCGTGACAAATCAATTCGCGGTGTTATCGGAATTGCATCGTTCGCAATTTGTGTGTATATTGTTCTATTTGTATTTGCACCCGTAACTTCAAGTCCCATGACGCATATCTCCATCATATATACTCTCTATATACTTAAATAAAGTATTTTTGATGGTTATAATTGATAGATTTTTTTTAATTATTTACAAAACTTAATCTATTCTAAAATCTCGTAGAGCAAAGGTGCTTCTTGTACAGAAACGTTATTTTGTGGAACTTTTAAAACTCTAATTTTTGTTGATCTTGTTGCGTATTTTATTTCAATAATATCATTTTCTTTTATTTGCTTTGCGGGTTTTGCTTCATTCCCGTTTACGCTAATTCTACCTGTGTCTGAAATTTCGTTGGCAACTGTACGTCTTTTTATCAATCTTGATACTTTTAAAAACTTGTCTAATCTCATAGCCTTTATTGTAGCATATATTTTGCTTTTATGTTATTATTTTTGCAGGGAGAATGTATTTTTTGTATATGAAAAAGTTATTTTATTTTGTTTTATTTTTGTTCTTTTCAGTTACTGTTGCGAGTGCTGATAATATAAAATTTGTCCAAATAACAGATTCTCATTTGAGTGCTAATTCTGATTATTCAATTAGGGTTTTAAAAAGTGCAGTTGAAGATATAAATAACCAATCGGATATTTCTTTTGTTGTTTTTGGTGGCGATAATATTAACAATCCGGAACCTGATGATTTGAAAAAATTCGTTTCTATCATTAGTAAATTGAACGTTCCATATTATATTGTATTAGGAAATCACGATGTTTACAAATCTCATAATATGTCAAAGGTTAGATATTTCGAGATACTGAGGGAAAGCAATTTATTTTTCAGACAGCGTAGTGCTAATTACAAATTTGTAAAAGACGGGTTTGTTTTTGTAACTCTTGATGGAGCAAAAGAGGTTATTCCGGGTGCAACAGGATATTACAGAAAAGATACTTTGGAATGGCTAGACAGAGTACTTACGAAGTATAAAGGTAAACCTGTTGTTATATTTCAGCATTTCCCGATTGAATATCCGGCGGGAATGGAAAATCGTCTAAAAACGCATAAAACTTATAAACCTGAAGTATATAATGAAGTTTTAGAAAAGCATAATAATGTTTTGGCAATAGTTTCAGGACATTTTCATGTGAATTACGAAACTATGAAAAATGGCGTTTATCACATTTCTTCTCCGTCCATTTTAGAGATGCCAAATTCTTACAAAATAATTGATATAGTTACTACTCCTGATTTTTCGCCTCTTATATATACTCAACTTAGAGAATTTGAAGTCAAAGATTAGGTTTTGTTAAAAATTCCTTTGAAAAAATTGAAAATAGCTTTTCTGCCCAATATCAGTCCGACGGTAGCTCCGATTGCTGCGGTGATTTTCAAGACGAGAGGAAATCCTTTCTTTTTGGGTTTTGATTTTTTTGAATTTACGTAGATATCGTGTTGCATATCATTGTACATTTTCTGTCCTTCTGTATAGGAGTACAATGTAGTTTTTGGCAATTTGTCAGGTGGTGTAAGAATCCCTACATCCGTAGTCCCGTAATGCATATTACTGTTCACACTATCTACCATATATAGATAAAAACATTTTATTTGTGAAAATTGCTATTTAAATTGTAAATAATTATTACCTGTACTTGATTTTTATTTTTGTTTATAATACCTTAAACTTACAGCCGCAGACAACCGGTGCAAATCAATGGGCTTGTCCTGAATATATGGAACCTGAGATTTGTTTAAATAGTGCAAACAGCCGGTCGAGGTTATATACACAGTTTAAACAGGACGTTTGTCCTAAAAAAACAAAAATAGATGTATTGACTTAGATTTTGCGGTTTAACTAGAAAAGCAGAATCTTTTTTAGTTTACACAGGTCGATAAAAAGGCTTTAGCAAGCAATGATTACAAGAGTTGCAGTTTAGGTACGTAGTTAATTACTTGTTCAAGCTTATACAAATTCAAAGGAGCTAAGAATGTCAACAAAAGCATTTAAATCAGAGAAAATCGAAGAGATTAAATCTAAAATTGAAAAGGCTCAGGTAGCAGTTATTACTGACTATAAAGGTTTGTCTGTTGAAGAAATCACAAAGTTGAGACGTGAAATTCAAAAAGATGGCGGCGACTACATGGTTACCAAAAATACTTTAACCAAGGTTGCTGTTAAGGGTACTTCTTATGAAGTTCTGATAGAAAAAATGACCGGTCCTGTAGCTTTGGCTTTTGGTTTTACTGATCCGGTTGCTCCGGCAAAAGCTGTTACTAATTTCATTAAAGAAGTAAAAAAAGGTGAAATTCTTGGTGCAGTTTTAGACGGAAAACTTTTATCAGTAGAGGAAACAAAAGCACTTGCAGCTCTTCCGTCAAAAGAAGAACTTTTTGCAAAAATGCTTGGATCTATCAATTCACCTGCTTCAGGTATTGTTGGATCTATCAACGCAGTTATGTCACAGCTTACAAGAGCTATGGCTGCTGTTAGAGATCAAAAACAAGCTGCTTAATTTAGGCGTTTGTTTGAAAATGTAAAATTTGTAAGAACAAAAAAAGGAGAAATAAAAATGAGTAATGTAGAAACTATTTTGGAATCAATTGAAAAATTAACTTTGTTGGAAGCAGCTGAATTAGTTAAGGCTATGGAAGAAAAATTCGGCGTATCTGCGGCAGCTCCTGTAGCTGTAGCAGCAGCTCCAGCAGCAGCTGCTGCACCGGCTGAAGATCCGGATGCTGAAGTTTCTGTTGTATTAGCTTCTTTCCCAGCTGATAAGAAAATCGCTGTATTGAAAGAAGTTAGAACAATTACGGGTCTTGGTTTGAAAGAAGCTAAAGATTTGGTTGAAGCTGCTCCTAAGGCTGTTAAAGAAGGTCTTAAAAAGGCTGAAGCTGAAGAAATTAAAAAACAACTTGAAGCAGCTGGTGCTGTTGTTGAAATCAAGTAGTTTAAAAATTAGTTTGATTTTCATTCAAAATTGTGTTAATATAAACGGGCAATCACAAATGATTGCCCGTTTATAGTTTATTTTAAGGCATTTAATATGATTGATATGACTTGTTTTTATCTTGCTATAGCGATTATGATTGTAGTTATTGCAAGGGAATTTTTAAAAAAGAAATACAATATTAACTTTGATAAAATCGATATTATAGGTTTTTTTACAAATAATGTTGTTTCAAAAACATCTAATAATAAAAATATTAATAAAATAAAAAAAATAGAAAATATAATTAATAGAAAAACAGGGAAAAAGTCTTTAACGATGATGGATGCCGGAATAAATAAGGCTACGGTGTTAGCTACGTTACGTCAAATTACCGGAATCGATTATAATTGTGCAAAGCAAATTGTAAGCTCTGCACCGGTAACTTTTATGGTTAATATTTCAGAAAAAGAAGCTTCCTTAACTAAACAAGCTTTGGAATTTGTTGGAGCAAAAATTGAAATAAAATAACAAAAAAAACTCCTCATTTATGAGGAGTGTTTTCATATATGCGTTAATTTTTTTTGACGTTAAAATTTTATACTGTTAAAACAAAGCCGCCCTTGTCTGCATTTTTTAGAGCATCTGAGTCAATTTTCGCTCTAAGATTCTTTATGTACTTATATACGTAATCTCTAGGTAAGTCAAGGAGAGTTGCCAAATCTTTTGCATAAACAACTTGATTTTTATTAGCGGCGAAATAATCAAATACACGTTGTTCGCGGTCTGTAAGTGCTTTTTTAAAAACAACTCTTACTTCATCTCTTAATTTGTCACCTGTTTTAGTTTTTGTGGAGATTTTTTTAGCAGCTTTTTCGAGCGATTTTTGAGACTTTTTAACAGCAGTTGTAGGTTTAATTTTTTCTTCAACCTTTTTGGCTGGTTTAACTTCTTTGGCTTTTGCTTTTGAAGTTTTGGAGTTTTCTTGTTGCAAGTTTTTAGCTGAAAACGGTGAAAGATAAATATCTCTTTCTTTTTCATAAGCTCTTGCAGCTATGGAGCTTAATTTTTCTGCCTGGGATGTCCATTCAGGTTCTTCAGACACGACTGGCTGACCGTGGAGAACTATATCGACAAGGTCATTAGTTGATTTTTTTTCTTCAATTTTTTTCCCTAATCTGGCAGCAAATTCCTCAAGTGTAATTTTTTCTAAAGAACTTCTCCATTGTTTAATCTCTTCCTTGCTCAGGTATTCTGACATTAATTATCTCCTTACTAAACTATTCTTACAAGATTAATCTATCACAAAGCATGCCCCATGACTTAAAATGTTTCATAAAGTAAATTTTTATTTATTTTGTTAACATTGCAAATAAAACTATTGATTTTTTTCAAGTAGTCTGGTATTTATCTTACCGAATTTGGCAGATAAATTATCGATAAAATGAATTAAATACAGTTCATCTTCCAAATCTTTTTGATCAAGATCTATTATAGCACCCCAGTCTGTGCGTCCGTGGTGAGCTGCAATCATTTTTGCTACTTTTTTAAATCCGGCATTCATACAAATACAAAATCCATACTGAGAGTGTGAAATCCATTCTTCACGGAATCCTGCAACATAATCTATTAAACCGGTTTCGGCATTTATAGTGTATTCAAAAATTTTACCAAAATCGTGAAGCAAACAAGCTGCGTAAATATCGTCCTCATTCACTTTTACGTTGAAATGAGGCATATTAAGTTGAGCAAATTCAAGACATTCAACTGTATGAACCAAAAGACCGCCAATGTAATTGTGGTGCATAAGTTTTGCCGCCGGCATAATTTTAAATTTGTCTTGGTGTTTTTCAAATAAATCTGCGACAAAATTGCGTAGTTTTTCATCTTTTAATAAATTGATAAAAGATTGAAGTTTTGAATAATATTGTTCAATTTCAGCTGGATCAAGCCCAAGTTTTGCTTCTTTTACAAGTTCAAGTGCAGAGATTAAGCAGTTGTTAAATTTCTCATTAAAACTCGCAGAAACAATTCTAACCAAATTACCGCTACGAAATATTTTGGGGTCAAACCTATTCAGAGCTTCCTCCCATAGAATGCAGTTGAGTGTTGTATCGTCAACGGTATTTTTGAGTTGTAATTTGCCCATTTTTGTTCCGGCTTTGGTGTCACCGATTGAAAAAACAACTACTTCGTATATATCCTCGGTATTAAACATTTTAATTCCTTTCTCGATCTATAATATTTTCATTTCTACCCCAAACAAAGCTTGAGCGAATTTCTTCACCGATTTTTTCTATCGGGTGAGAAGCGTTTTCTTGGCGAAGCCTATTAAAATTTTTACATCCGGATGACATTTCATTCGTAAATTCTTTTGCAAATTCTCCGGATTGAATATCTTTTAATATCTGTCGCATTGCATTTTTGCTTTCTTCTCCTATAACTCTTGGACCGCGAGTCATATCACCATATTCTGCCGTATTAGAAATGGAATATCTCATATCTGCAAGTCCACCTTGATGTACAAGGTCTACAATCAGTTTCATTTCATGCAAAACTTCAAAATAAGCCATATAAGGTGAATATCCTGCCTCTGTAAGGACTTCAAAACCGGCTTTCATAAGAGCTGAAACCCCGCCGCAAATAACTGTTTGTTCTCCAAAAAGATCTGTTTCTGTTTCTTCACGGAAGGTTGTTTCTATAATTCCTGCTCGTCCTGCACCAATTGCACTTGCGTATGACAATGCAATTTCTCTGCTGTCACCGGATGGATCTTGGTAAATTGCAATCAAACTTGGAACCCCTTTACCTTCAGTGTACTGGCTTCTAACCGTATGCCCAGGACCTTTAGGAGCAACCATAATTACGTTGATATTGTCAGGTGGAACAATTTTTTTGTAATGAATGTTAAAACCGTGAGAAAACATTAAGTACTGACCGGGTCTCATGTTTGGTTTTATTTGGGTTTCGTAAACCTGTGATTGAACTTCATCAGGTATAAGTATTTGAATTATATCCGCATATTTTACGGCATCTTCAACGGTCATTGTTCTAAATCCGTAATTTTTTGCTTTTATATCTGATTTGCCGCCTTGTCGCAAGCCTAAAACAACGTCACATCCGGAATCTTTTAGATTCATTGACTGTCCGTAACCTTGAGAGCCAAAACCAATTATTGCAATTTTTTTACTTTTTATTAAATTGGTATCAATATCTCTATCAAGATAAATTTTCAAATTACTCATAATAACATCCCTCTTGAGTAAAATTTAGCATGAATAAAACGTATTGTCACCTCAAATTTTATGTAATCTGGTTTTCTCCCAGAATAAAAACGTTCCAATCGGAAGTTGTTTCAGTGACTTCTTTGTAGTAATTTTTAACCAAAATTTGTTGAGTTTGTATCGGTGTATATCCGTTTTTTTTCAAGTATTCCTCAAGTTCATCTGATTTATTCGAATATTTTTTTTGCTTGATAAGCGGGTAAAAAGCTTTTTTCTTGCGTGCAATTTCACATAGCATTGTGTTTATAATGTCCTCGGTGCTTATGTCATAGTTGCTATCTTTTGTTATATCCAGTATGTAATTTAAGTTGTCAGATGTTGTGATCGAAAAATATGCCAAAATTTTTTTATTTTCTTCTATTACACAGCGAATTTTATAAAAATCTGTAAATCCTTCGAAAATTGGCGTCATAAATTCCCTGTGGCTGCGAGCAAGTGACGGTTTGTAAATATTTTGAATTTCTGAATTATAAAGTTCTGCAATCTTTTTGGAATCGGAATTTTGAGCATACCTCCACTTTAATTTACTTTTTTGAGGTTGTGGACGTTCATTTTTCCATAGTGTTTCAGATGCACATTGGCGAAATCCGCAGCCATTTATAAATAAATTGAATAATTCTTCGTGACATTCGTCTATTGTGGTTGTAAATGTTATGGCTCCTTTTGCTCCATATTTTTGAACAGCAAAATTAATTAGTTGTTTGCCGATTTCGTACATGTTTTCTTTGAAAATCAATCGGGTTATATTAATTTTGTATGGATTACCGGGAGTATTAGAAGTCGTGATTAGCCCTAAAATTTCATTATCTTGTGTAAGTATGAAGGATTCAGGTTTGAATTTTAATTTTAAGGGAAATATTGCATTTAAAAAGCCTAGTGGTTCTTCTAATAATGATTTTGCAAGTTTGTCATTTCCATCAATGCAAAGATAGGAAATAAGTCTTTTTATTTTTGGATAGTCAAAATATGTTAGTCGCCTTATGCTTTGCATACTAGTATTATAGAGAGTTTTTTATTTATGGGCAAGAGTTATTGCCCCCTCATCCGGCTAACGCCACCTTCTCACGACGGGAGAAGGTAATATTAATATTCCCTCTCCCGCTGGGAGAGGGAAATAACCAAAAAAACAAGAGAAGAACAATTGGTTCTTCTCTTGCAAAGTCTCTAAACTTTTAATTAACGACTATTTAGAAGTTGTTAATACATATCTAGCAGCTGCTGTCAATGGCTCAACTGTTGAATCATAGAATCTAACAGGATATACATCTGTCATGTGAGCTGCATCGTTAGGTACAGAGTCTTTATCATTGCCATCGCCACCCTTGATACTTACTTCTTTGTTAGGTAGTGTAACACCGTTAACATCGATGAAGCCTAAGCAAGGAGTTGATTTGATACAATCCTTAGTTCCAGCTTCAAATGCAAACATAGAACCATCAGCCAACTTGTAAGCGTGGTGTGTACCAGTAGCAACTGTAGCCTGGGTAACACCGGCAGCAGCAGTACCAAAACCGGAAGTTCCAGTTGTAGCAGCTGTTACAGCATAAGCATTTCCTTTACCGTCTCTCAATGCTGTAACGTCACCAACATATTCAGCACCAGATAGTACATCGTTTAAAATAGCACAAATTGTTGCGTCAGAAGTAGCTGTTTCAGCAGCAGCTGTTGCTTCCGTAGCGTTACAAACAGCTGTAGCATCACCGTAGTTCATATCATACTGAGCTTGACCCATCAAAGCAGCCTGGTTCAATGTTGATAATGCTTTTTTGTACTGTGATCTGAATTTTGCAGAGTTAGTGTTTGCAATCAATGTAGGAATAGTCATAGCAGCAACTACACCAATGATACCCAATGTGATCAATACTTCTGCCAAAGTAAAACCGAATCTTTTTGTCATAATCTTTTCACCTTTCTTTTTTTTAGATTACTATAACATACGCTTTACATCGTGATTATATTACACTTTTTTTACATGTCTGTCAACCATTTGAATGATTTTTAATATAATCGTGATACGCTTACATTTGTATTAATCCCAAATAATTAGAAAAAGAACATTAATTTCAAAAATCTAATTCTAAAGTATTAATTCTTCTAGTTTAAAATTCTCGAAAATGCCATTATATCTGGACAAAATTAATTGTAAATAAATGTTAACATTACACCCTCTCCCGGATTTCTAACTTTCGCAAGCTCAAGTTGAAATCCAGCCCTCTCACAGAGAGAGAGCATTACAGCCTATTATATGTATCTATTATTACAGTTAGGACTGATTCAATATTATTTAGTACATCATTGTCGTAAAAACGCAAAACGGTATATTTATTTTTTTTAAGATATTCTGTCCTTGTTTTGTCATATAGGAGCTGCTCTTTATTACTATGTTGTGAACCATCAAGCTCTATTATTAATTTTTTACCCAAATTTGCGAAATCCACAATATATTTACCAATAGAAACTTGTCTGCGGAATTTTATACCATTCAGTCGTTTTGCCCTTAGGTTAAACCATAACAATTCCTCGCAGTGAGTTTGATTGCTTCTCAATTTTTTTGCGTTTTCTTGTGACTTTTTAGTGTAAATTCTGTTCATAGTTTTTCAGCTCTGCCCTCTCTCTTTGTGAGAGGGCGGAATTTCGATGCGAGACTTGGCGAGTATCAGAAATTCCGGGAGAGGGTTTTAATAATTATTTTCTCTCGAGTTCAAATATGTGGAATTCTCCGGGTTCAAGTTTGTCAAAATGCAGGCTTTCAGTGTATTCAAGTTCATTTGGTTTATAATCTTTTTCGTTAATTACGTATTCACATTTCAGGTTATAATCACCCGGCAAATGAACTTCTTTGTCAAAAATCGCATAACCTTCGACGGTTTCTCGGTAACTTTCGCCGGTTGGAGCGGTCTTATTTATTTTTTCTGTCGGATATTTGTAATTTGAAACTATCAAATATGCTGTTTTCATAGGTTCTTTTGTTATCAACCATGAACAAAAGCCTTCGTCTTCTTCAATAATTATCTGTGCTTCGCCGCCTGTTATAACTTCGTTGTCTTTAACAAATCTGTCCAGTGCATCGAATTTATTATAAAAATCTTCATTATTTGAACGTTTCATCCCAACTTCTTCACCAATTGTGTACTCCAGACCGCCGCAGGTGAAGCTTTCATCTCCGTCGGCATAGAGCATTGGGCGTTGTGCATACTTCCCGCCAGGCAAGAGTTTATACTTCGCCCACTTATACAAAGCTCCGTATTCCCCCAGCTGTCCGGGGTATTGGTCTATAACATTGAATTCACCGTCTTGGTTGTTATAAGTCTTAAGAATAGAAAGCATGCTGCCTTTTTTAAGATTAACGTTATAATTCGTCAAATTCTGGTTATCTTCGGTAATTCTTTCGGGAGTTTTGTCAAATTGAGAAATAATATCGTTCCCCCATAGCATGTCAAAATTCATATCGTGATGGTATTCTTTTAAATAATTATCCCAAAGCATGTATTCAGCGAGTGTTCCAAAATACGGCAATTTTTTCTTCATAGTTGTGTTTAGTTTATTTAATACGTATCTTGGAGCTCTGTAGCTAATAGGTTTGCCATTTTGCTCTGAAACTGCGTCTACAACGTGGTCAACGTGATCGACTCTAAAACCGTCAAAATTATAGTCTTTTTGTAATTCTTCCAAATTTTTTATAAATAAATCGACTACATCTTCGTTGAATTTACCATTTTCGAGATTTACAAAGTAGTATGGGGTTTGACAATCTAGATTGGCAAACATTGTAACATCATCCCCCTTGTAGTCAAAGTGTTTGAATATAGGATACCCGCCGCACTCACTCATCCCGTCGTATACCGGGATTCCGGCAGAACACCACGCTCCTCCAGGAGCCGGCCACAGACCTTCATTTATTAATAATTGAATAACTTCTATGTGTTTGGTTATATCCTTTTCGGTTAAATTTTTCTTATCAGGTTTAAATCCGTGAACTTTTGCAACAAGATCTTTAACTCGTTTGTGAAGTTTTACTTGGTAAGAACGTTCCAGCATTGTATTTGAAAACTTCTTTTTATGATCAATCATTATGCCTTCAAAGTTATCAAAAAGTTCTTGATATGCCGGACTCAAATCACCGCTGTTACCTTGAAGGCGTTGAATGTATACTTCTTTTGTAATTTTTATATCATCAGAGTCGTAAGTTTTTGATAAAAATTCAGCGACTTCATCGATTTTTGACATAAGTTGTTTTTCAATTTCGCTTATATCGTACCAACGAGCAACTTGAGGGTTTGCGAGTACGAATTTTGAAAATCTTCCTGTTTGAGGTAGCACGTCATAAATAACAGGGTGACCGGCAAGTTGTGCCATTTGAATGAATGTTTGAAGTTGTGATTTTGCATTCATTCCGGTGAGTTTTTCGAGGTTTTCATCTTTTAATTTAGAACTTACTTCGTTGCTTTTTGGCAGGTACGCACAGCCAAATTCGCGAGGATGAAACGGTATAAGGTAAATTGTTGTGTTGTAAATACCATTTTTTAAGTTACCTGTTGGCAAAATTAAAAGTTGTTTAAGCCAGTCGAAGAATTTTCCACATTCTTGAGATTTGTTTCCATTGCCAAGTGCTGCGAGGTTTATAAGTTTTATATTATGTCCTTCTTTTTTGAACCAATCTGAATTTTTTTCGTGATTTCTTGATAGAGGGCTGATTTCGTTGTTTTTAAAGTGAAATTTGCCATCTTTGAAGGTATTATTTTGTTTCCATTTTTCTTCCAGAGCAAATAAAGTTTCTTCTATTGTTAATTCATCAAGTGCTTTTTGGTATGGGTAAGTGAGGTATCCGTATTTTTGTATATGCATTGATAGAAATTTCTTGCGAATTTCCGGAATATTATCAAACGAATATTCTTGTTTTAGTATGCTGTATACTCTGTTTAATTCTGCATTTTTAGAAATTTCGTTCTCTTGTTTTGCGAATAAAAAATTTAACATAAATATCTCCCTACGATCTTTATTATATCATGAGAAAATTTTTATTTTTCAACATGAGAATATTACCCTTCTGTCTAATAGAATTGAAAATTTCAAGTTTTAAATTTGTACTGTAATTATATTAAAGCACTAGTTTATATTGAGGAGAGACCCTAATGACAGCAAAGAAAAATGTTATCTCTATTGTAATAGTAGAGGATTTTAAATTAACAAGAGTTGGTTTGAGGTGTGCGTTGAATGCAAATGTCGATCTTGAAGTTGTTGCAGAATCAGATAACGCAGTTGACGGATTGAAGCTTATTGAAAAATATAAGCCGGATGTAGTTTTAATGGATCTTGGACTTCCAACTATGAATGGTATTGAGGCAATGACTAAAATTAGAGAATTTTCAAAGGATATAAAAATTATTGCCTTAACTTCTCACGATCGGCAGGAGGAAGTCGTTGCAGCATTAAGCTCCGGAGCAAACGCTTACTGTTTAAAAGACATCGATCCTGAAAAACTCGCAGAAGTTATACGTGATGTAAGTATCGGAGTATGTTGGCTTGATCCTGTCATTGCAAATTTAGCATTAAATTCTATACCAAAAGTTGATGATGCAGCATTGGTCGGCGTAAGTTCCGCAAATCATGTTAAAATTCCTCTTACCGAAAGAGAAAATGAAGTCTTAAAGCATCTTGTAGAAGGAAAAAGTAACACCGAAATCGCTAAAGAATTAATCGTAAGTGTTCATACAGCAAAAGCACACGTTTGTTCTATTTTACAAAAAATGTGTGTAAATGATCGAGTTCAAGCCGCCGTAAAAGCTGTTAAAGAAGGTATGGTTTAAAAACTATCAATTAATTCCAACATTACTTTCGCGGGGAGTCCTATGACATTGTCAAGTTCTCCCTTGACTTCTTTTACAAAACCATCCGGAAGTTCTTGTATGCCGTAAGAACCGGCTTTGTCATACGGTTTGAATTGATAAATATAATCTGAAATTTGTTCTTCTGTTAAATTTTCAAAAGTAACATAAGTAGTTTCTGACTTTGTTTTAAATTCTAATGTTGCAGAATTTATTACGCATACAGCGGTTACAACAAAATGAGTGTTGCCTGATAATTTTTTTAGCATATTAAATGCATCTTCATAATCTATTGGTTTTTCGAGTATTTTATTTTTTAGTACAACAATTGTATCTGCTCCTACAACAAGTAAGTTTTTACTTTCTTTTTTTAGTCGTTTTGCAACATCTAAAGCTTTGTTGTATGCGAGATTTTCAACAAAATTGTAAGAGAAATCCGTCTGATCATGTTCTTCAACATAACAAGACGGAATAACCTCAAAATCAATATTTAATTTTTTTAGAATATTCGCTCTTCTGGGAGAAGAAGAGCCAAGGATAATTTTTCCCATTTGCGGTCTCCTTAACTTAGCTGAATTTTATCAGAAAAATTAAGAGGACACAAAACTTTTTATGCCTGACTCAAGTTCTTTTGATATCTGGCAGATTTTGCATTTATCGCATAGCAGGCGATATTTAGTCGTTGGCTAAGCGACATCATATTTTTTAGAGTTGAAGCATAATCATTCATAACTTCAAGCATTCTATCCGGATCAACCATCGATTCAACATTTTCATGATTGTCGACTTTTTCTTCCTGATATTTTTGAACTAACATCTTATCGATGTAATCATCTGCACCAACACCCATTTGGTAGCCTCCCTATTGATTTTGATTCCTGTTTCCTATAAAAAATATTATCCTGAATATTCCTTATATTTTAATAAAGTTTTTTTGAAAAGATAAATTGACTTTTTATTCGCGAATATTAAGTTTTGTTAAAATAAATATTTTATATGATATAATTGGCTTATGAAAGAAATAAATATTATCGCTCCGGTAAAAAAGCCGGATGATATTTTTGATTTTTGTCAGAACACGTCTTGCAAGTCTTATTATGTTTATTATGACAAATTTCTGGATGGGAATTTTGAATATGTAAATGAATTTGTTTCTGTTGCAAAAAAAAATGATGCGGAGATTTATATAAATTTTAAACACGATATTGTTGAGGAACAACTGCCGGAAATTAAAAAATTTTTAAAATTTCTAAAAACTGCCGGTATTGACGGTATTTTTATAAACAGTTTTGCTGTTTTAGAGTCTATAAAGGTTTTTAAACTACCCTTTAAAGTCATAATTGATTCTTATTTTGATATTCACAATCTTGCCGGAATTGATTTTATGAACAGTTTCCACAAGATTGACGGAATTATTATTACCGAGGAAATTTATCTCAAAAATATTTCAAAGATTAAAAAATTTACAAAGCTGCCGTTGGCGATTGATTCAGATAATTTGCCGTGGTGTGCTGAGGATATTATAAAACTTAAAGCCATTGACAGTGTTATTATAAAAGGAAAATTTAAAGATTCAGAAGATATTTTAGAAGGGATTGAGCTTATCGAAAAAATTCTTGACAAGCCTAAACTCTTTAAAAAACAAAAGTTACCATTCAAACACGTTAGACAATGCGTTTATCAGACAAACCATTTTTCAGGGGATGTTGTTTGTGCTCAGGGAAAGGATTTTAAATTTAGTCGTAATATTCAAAGTTTTGATTGGGATACAAAAAGGGTACAAATTCCGCACGATCTCGTTTTTGTCGATAAGTACAAAATCAATTTAAGGTTAACGGCACTTAATCAGGTTAAAGAACTTGAAAAATACATAAAAAAAATTGGTAAAAATCCTATTTATTCAGTTGAATATGGAGAAATTGTTTCTACTGCGGATTTATCATCAAGCAGTTTTTCAAAAGTCGTAACAAAGGTAAAAAAGTTTTGTCATAAATACGGTATCAAATTCCAACTTTCTACCCCGAAGATTTTAATAGAAAGAGATTTCGACCGTACTTATGAATACGAAAAAGAATTGTTATTGTCAGAACCTGCTCCGGATTCTTTGATAATTAATAATATAGGTTATTTTTGGTCTTTTATTAATGATGCGGATATCAATCAAATACCTTTTGAAATTGGGCAGGGTATAAACTTATTAAATAGTATGTCTATAAAGTGTTTGAATAATTTGGGCAGGATTGACACTGTTGATTTTACGTCTTTTAGTGATTATCATCTTGCGATAAGAACACTGAAAAAAATCAAAAATGATATTCCAAACAGAAAATATACAATTGGAGGAAATGTCAGGGTTTCAAGTATGGGATTGTGTCCTTTAAACAATGATAGTGCAGTTGTCTCGCGTCTTTCGTGTGCTGCCCCATGCCACAATGGTATTTATGCACTAAAGGATCCTTCATTGAATAAAGTTTTTCCATTTGTATGTGACGGTTTTTGCAGAATGCATATGTTTGAAGATCGTATTATGGATGATT
Organism: bacterium; assembly: GCA_017471365.1. GTDB lineage: Bacteria > Cyanobacteriota > Vampirovibrionia > Gastranaerophilales > Gastranaerophilaceae > Zag111. The sequence continues at coordinate 4,115 of JAFUUC010000003.1, read as the reverse complement.
TTTCTAATGTCGATGAACTTTATGAGGCAGGAATTAATGAGTTTGTATTTGATTTTAGTGCATTGCCTCCGAAATATATTCCTTTAATTTTGAATAAATTCTTTACATTAGGTGTTAAAAAATAAAATTTTGTGCTATTATAACCATAGTAGAAAAATTAGGGATTAAATTATGACTAACAACAATAACTCTGAAAAGGTTATAGGTATACCGAGAGCAATGTCTTTTTATAACAATTACCCGTTTTATTACGGATTTTTTAATGATCTTGGTATAAAGATTGTACTATCGGATGTTACGACTAAACAAACTATGTCTGAAGGAGCAGCTTTGGTTGTGACGGAGACTTGCTTGCCTATAAAAGTTTATGTCGGGCATGTATTGAATTTGATTAGTAAAGGGGTTGATAAAATTTTTATTCCGTCTTTACAGTCGAATGATGAAAAAATTTATAATTGCTCAAAAATTCGTGGTTTGCCTGATCTTATCAGAAACGTTGTTAAAGAACCTTTTACTATGATTGAGCCGACTTTGGACAAATCTGCCAAGGGTCAAGGATTATATCAATTTTTGGCTGAATCGGTTAAGCCTTTCGGAATTACTGATATGAAGGTTATTAAACGTGCATCTAAAGCCGGTTGGAGATGTTATAACAATTTTTATGTAATGACAAAATCAGGCATGCCTTATTCAAAGGCTTTGAGTTATGCTTTGCAGGGAAAAGTTGTAATCGGCAATAATACAAGGGAATATCCGATTTCTATCGGGCTTGTCGGACACGGTTATGATGTTTTCGATGAACGCGTTTGTATGAAAATCCTTGACAAACTTGAGAAAATGGATGTTAAAGTTACAACGTCACTTCAACTTTCTAATGAACAGTTGGAAACAGGTATTGTTAGCTTGGGTAATGATAAATACTGGGCAAATGAAGGCGAAGTTACCGGATGTGCAGGTCATTATCTTATGGATAATAAAATTGACGGCATTATTACAATCACAGCGTTTGGCTGTGGACCGGATTCATTGATGATAGAAAGGATTACCAGAAAAGCAAAACAATTCGGTAAGCCGTTGTTGAATTTGACAATTGATGAACAAACGGGCGAAGCTGGCTTTGTAACTCGTTTGGAGGCTTTTGTTGACATGCTTTTCCGCAAAAAGCGTGCAAATATTATGAATAAACTTGATATTCAAGAAGTTGAAAATAATTTTACTCGAAGTGTTGATTTTATCGAAACTGAAAGTCGAGCTTAATATATCTTTATACTAAGGCAATAAAATTTTATTAAGAGTTTTTATATTACTGTGTAGTAGCAATATAAGGGATTTTTATGGCAGTAAAAGAAGCCGCATTTAATAACTTTAAATCAGTTAGTGCTGCGACTCAACCATCAAAGTCTGTCGAAACTCAGAAGTCGGCGATTGAATCAAAAAATGAAGAAACAAACAGTCATAAAGTTCGTAATTGGTCAATTGGCTTGGGTGCGGCAGCAACGCTGATTTCACTTGGTGTACTAGGTCGCGGCGGGCATCTTGGTGAAGGAGTGCAAAAATTTTTACGTGGTACAGCGAAAGATGTTCATTTAAAACCTAATGTTCACCTGGAAGAAGATGTTCTCATCGGTGCAGGTTCAAGAGTTGAAGAAGCTGCTGTGACTGTAGAAGAACATATTGCGGGTGAAACAGTCGGGCGAGCTGAACAAACAACAACACAGGCTCCCGCGGTTTCTGTAAAGCCTGCAAAGCCAACTATTACAGCAGAAGAAGCCACAAAGATTAATGCAGAATTGGATAGAACCATTCCGGTTTTGGGAGATGATATTCCTGAGTTTATTCAGCCTCGTACAGTTGATGAATTTCTAAGAGATATTCATATAGAAGAAGATATTTCAAAATATAAACTCGGCACGTATTATTATACAGAACAGCGTTTTCCAAATGGTGAGTATGTTCATGTTTTGCGTGATTCTTTCCATGACTTGATGATGATTGAACGTTTTGGTGAAGATAATAAAGTTATTTATACGGTCAAATATAAGAAAGCTCCAAAAGGCGGTTTTCCCAGTTATCCAGAAAAACCCGAAGATATAACTGAAGAATTGTTAGAACGCATGAGAAATTTTGACCCGAAAAATATTGAATTTGAATCTTATATTGATGAAATTGATTTTTGCGGTGTGCATTATTTTTATGAACCCGATGGTAAGTTAAAAAATATAGTCAAGTCTACAAAAGATGTTTGGTATTATTACACACCGGAAGGCAAGCTCCGTCTTGCAAGCTATTTCAAAAATTTTGGCGGAGGCAGTCAAACATCTCGGAGGGTGTATTTTGAGGAAGGCACCAAAAATCCAAAACTCATTAAATACAATGATAGAAATTTTCAAGATGTAAAAACTGAAGTTATCGAAGACAATAAAGTTGTTAAAGAAATTTTTTATAAAGATAGACAAGAAATAGAAATTTAGAAAGGACGTTTATGACCATAGAATTTCAGTTGACTAATAAATCTGGTAATGTAACACCACAATGGGCAAAACAACCAGCGGATAATAAAATTTCGACTCCATCGGAATTGGAAAAACCGGCTGATAGTCATAAAGTTCGTAATTGGTCAATTGGCTTGGGTGCGGCAGCAACGCTGATTTCACTTGGTGTACTAGGTCGCGGCGGGCATCTTGGTGAAGGAGTGCAAAAATTTTTACGTGGTACCGCGAAAGATGTTCATTTAAAACCTAATGTTCACCTGGAAGAAGATGTTCTCACCGGTGCAGGTTCAAGAGTTGAAGAAGCTGCTGTGACTGTAGAAGAACATATTGGTTCCGCTGCTAAGGTTGAAGAAGCTGCTGTGACTGTAGAAGAACATATTGGTTCCGCTGCTAAGGTTGAAGAAGTTGCTGTGACTGTAGAAGAACATATTGGTTCCGCTGCTAAGGTTGAAGAAACTGTTGTAGCCGCAGAAGAACATATTGCGGGCGAAACAGTCGGGCGAGCAGAACAAACAACAACACAGGCTCCCGCGGTTTCTGTAAAGCCTGCAAAGCCAACTATTACAGCCGAAGAAGCCGCAAAGATTAATGCAGAATTGGATAGAACCATTCCGGTTTTGGATGAAAGGGTTCCGCTTTCTGTTCCTGTACGGTTTTGGGATGATTTTATTAATCAAACCGAAAAAGTAGTGGATGATATTGATTATGTCACTGGTAGCAATAAACATTTTTATCAAAGGATGTACCATTTGAAGGACGGAACAATTGCAGAAGTTGAAACTTACAAATTTGTAGGCAAAGAAAACGAAACTAAAGAAATAATTTCCGAAATAAAACATGGCAATTTAACTTATTATTACGGTGATGACGGAACAATAAGATATATATCTGGTGAAGTTGGGGGTGTTACTGGTTGGCAGCATTATGATGCTGACGGTCTACTTACTTATACCAGTAATAGAGCCGGCAAAAGAGTCAATTATGACAAAGGAACTAATATACCGGTATATATGGAATATTACCGCACGGACGGGTCTTACGATATTATCAAGGAAGATATCATAAATGACGGGAAAATTGTGCATGAACGTTTTAGAAAGGGTCGCACTTATGTCGATTATCCTGCTATAGATTAGTGTTTTGCGATTAAATTTTGAATTAGTTTATTAGCGAAAAATTTTTACCTAATGACTTTTCGAGTTCTTTTACTATGCTAGATAAAGGGATTTCAAGTCCTTCTGCGATTCTCCATAAGGTCGAAAGTTGGGGATCTTTAATTGACTTTTCAAGGTCCGCCCACATTGATTTTGTCATGCCTATTTCATTCGATAGCAAACTTATCGATTTTTTGCTTTTTAGGCGATGTTCACGAATAATATTCGCGATTGCATTTTGTAGCTTTTGTTTATTTTCAATGTAAACGTCTTGCATTGTCTAAATATTAGTGCTAAATTAAGAACAAATTGTGCTAATATTAGAACAGTAAAAAGGAGAAAAAAGATGAAAGAACAAAAGAGTGTGGCATTGGTAAATGAGACAAACGCGGTTAAATGTTCAGCTTTTACTTTGGCAGAAGTATTGATTACATTGGCAGTAGTAGGGGTTGTTGCGGCAATGACGTTA
>JAFUUC010000024.1 GCA_017471365.1 bacterium | reverse complement strand
TTCCCACTCTATTTGGCATGCGACTGCCATTTAAGTCATACAATCCGTCTACACAACCATGAATTTTCTTATTATCAGATTTTATACTATCCGGATCTGATATACATTTCTTATTATAAGTAAGAAACATAGGCGTTCCGTCTGCTAATACCATTGCAACAGGTGCCATAAATTCTTCTTGATCAGTTACTGTTCCCAGCCCTAGTGCGTCTGCTGTGTTTAATTTAGTAATTTCAACAGTTTTATCTTCCGTTCCGTTGTTGTATGTTATTTCACTATACGGAATACATTCACTAAATGCTGTATTAGTACCGTCACAGATCTTTGTAATCTTCATGTATTTACTTAATTCTTCTACAAACTCAGCGGTAGATGAATAGGTATTGTTGATCCCGCCATGCAAGTCGAGCATATTCAAGCCTTGAATAAGCTTAGCTTCGGTGACTTTTTTCTGGTTGCCGTCGACTTTTTCGTTCACTTTTGCGATCAGTGTTGGCAGAGTAAGTGCTGCGACTACGCCGATAATTGCAAGGGTGATCAATACCTCTGCTAATGTAAAACCATTCTTACTTCTCATATATTGTCAATCCTTTCCTTATGTAAAAATTGTTACTCGTATAAAAGTATAATTACCTGAATACGAGTAATACAATAAAAGATTTTACTTTATTTGTCAATAGGCTTTATCATCTAAAGATGAACGCAAGAAACAAAATAAAGTCTCTATTGGCATTACACTGCCTTACTATCACTAAACTTGCTCAAATGATGTGTGAAAAAACTGGCAAACCATACACTTTTAAAAGTTTGACAGGGAAGCTTCAGAGGGGTTCGCTTTCGTTGGATGAAGCTTATATTATTGCTGATTTGCTCGGTTACAAATTAGAATTTATAAATAAAAACAATATTGAATGAATTTAGGGAATATTATGTTCATCTCATTTCCCCTTGCAAAATAAATTTACCCCTTGTAAAATTACTCTATAAAAGGAGTTGTTTTATGGTTGAAACTCAAAAACGGATTTTGATAGTTGATGATGATGATGAAATTAGAGAACTGTTAGAATTTGATGTGCGTTCAAGCGGATATTTTGTTGACACTGCTTGTGACGGGATGGAAGGTTTGAACAAGGCTTTAAACAATTCTTATGACTTGATTTTACTCGATGTTATGATGCCGAAAATGAATGGATTTGACGTTTGCAAAAATATCCGAAATGCGAAGTTGTCAATTCCTATCTTGATGCTTACTGCAAAAGGTACTATTGAAGACAAAACAAGTGGGTTTGATTGCGGAGCTGATGATTATTTAGTTAAGCCTTTTGATGTTCAGGAAGTATTGCTTAGAATAAGAGTACTTTTAAGACGTAATAATGTTCAATTGGAAGAAAATGCTCTCTCCGGTGAAGTTTTGAGAAGCGGGGATATAGAAATATTCCCTGAGTCTTTGGAAACTGTTGTTGTAAATAAAAAAGTTAAACTCACTCCAACTGAGTTCGAAATTCTTTATTGTCTTATGCAACATATAAATCAGCCGGTAACACTCGCAACTTTATTGGATGAAGTTTGGGGTTATGACAGTAATGAAGATGTGCGTATGTTAAGAGTGCATGTTGGAGGTTTGAGAAATAAAATTGAACCGGATACTAAGAACCCAAAATATCTGCACACCGTAACAAATGTAGGTTATAAATTAACTCCTTTTGGACAAGAATAATATTTTATGAAAAAATATAGTCTTAAAAAATTAAAAATTATTGAACAAATTGCGATAGTTTTTTTTATCGGAATTATTATTCCTACATCTATAAGCGGATTTATTATAAATAATATTAATCAGCAATCGGTTCGGCATCAATTAAGAGAATCTGCCATTCTGATTACAGGTGTTGTTTCAGGAGAAATGGATGTTTTGATTGATTCAAATAACATGACTCTTTCTGAAATTACTAAAAGCAATAAAAAAAAGAAGGATATGAATACCCAACTGTTTAAGTCTTTGGAAGAAGATGACAGACAAATTTATATTCTTGATGAAAATAATCAACTTGCAGCATCCCATAACTATAATCCGGAGGCTTTTGAAGAAATTATGAGTATGTTGCCGCTTTCCAATGAAATGATTTGGGAAAAACCGGTAATTTTCGGAGATGAAAAAAACAGACCGATTGTATATTTTAAAAGTGTCAAGCCTGATTATATGGTTATCGTAAGTACTACGGATGATATGTCAAAACAAGCTATTTATAACAATAGAGTAAAAATTATTCTTTCGGTTTTATTTGCAGTTTTGTCTATGATGATTTTGATCGGGTTTTACATTTATTATTTATATATAAATATAAGACAGTTGTTTAAAGCAATAATCGCAATTTCTAAAGGTAATTATCAAAGACAGATAAGACTTTTGACTACATCGTTTACACCCTATGAAGTTGTTTTTCTCGCAAACGAATTTAATAATATGGTTTCGGAAATTCACAAATCTTATTTGGAACTGCAAAGAAAGAATAAAGAATTAAAACAATTGAATGAATTTCGTTCCAATTTAATTGACACGGTAAGTCACGAATTGAGAACACCTTTAACAAGTATTCAAGGTTATACATCAAGACTCATGAGACAAGATATAGTTATTGATGAAGAAACTAAACAAAAATCTCTTAGAATTATTAAAGAACAATCTGAACGATTAAAACGATTGATTGAAGATTTATTGACAATTCCGGATATAGAAGGTATGCGTTTGCGTACTGTTAATACTGAAGTAGATATTCACGAAGTTTTTGAACAGGCAAAATTGCTATTGAGAAAACAAGACGGACACGAAATTATAGTCGATCTGCCCGCTGACTTCCCAAAAATTCTTGCAGATAAAGGACGTTTAGAACAGGTTTTTGTAAACCTTTACGAAAACGCCGTAAAATACTCCGAACCTGATACCCCAATTATTGTTAAAACTTTTGTAGAAAATTCTAGAGCAATTATTGAGGTTAAAAATAAATGCAATAAAATCCCTGAAGAAAAACTTGAAACTTTGTTTGAAAAATTTGTACGTCTTGATGATAATATGACAAGAACAACCAGAGGAACCGGTTTGGGTTTGTTCATTGTAAAAGGTTTAATTGAGGCGATGAATGGAACAATAAAATTGAGTTCAGATGATAATTTTGGATTTTGTGTAAAAATAAGTTTAAATTTAGCATGAATTATATGAATTTAGCCATTGAACAGGCAATAAAAACTGAAAAAGATATTCCTGTAGGTGCTGTTGTTGTAAAAGACGGCGAAGTTATTGCTTCTGCCCATAATACAAAAGAACTTGATAATGATATAACTTCCCATGCTGAAATTATAGCAATTAGAAAAGCCTCTAAAATTTTGAATAATTGGCGGCTAACAGGATGTGACATTTATGTTACACTTGAACCATGTCCAATGTGTGGCTGGGCAATTTTACAATCCGGAATTAAAAATCTTTATTTTGGAAGTTATGATTCTAATTATGGGGCTTTTACCTCTAATTGTGATTTGAGAAAAATTTCAAATAACAAAACCAATGTCTACGGAGGCATTCAAGAAGAAGAATGCAACCGTATTTTGATAGATTTTTTTAAAACTATACGCTAAACCTTTGATTCTATTTTTGTACCGTCAGGGGTATCTTTCAATAAAATACCGGCTTCATCAAACGAAATTCTTATTTTGTCAGCTATATCCCAATTCTTTTCGGCACGGGCTTGTTTTCTGAGTTCTAAAATTTCGTCAATTGAATGAAATTTTTTCCCGAGAGTTTCTGAGACCTTTTCAACTGCTTTGTTTAAATCTTCTTCAGAAAGTCCTTCTTTTTCAAATTTAAAACCTAAAACATTGCCTAAGATCCAAAGTTTTGTAAACGCGTCTTTTTCATCTTTATTTGCACGCGTAGCCAAATCGAAAAGTACTGCAAGTGCTTTTGAGGTATTCAAATCATCATCCATTGCCGCACAAAATTCTTTGTATTCTTCTGTTTGAGTAATATCAAGGTCTTTATTTATTGGGGTTTGCTTTGCATTTGTTAGACGCTTTGCACCTGCTTGTGCCGAAGTTAACGCTTCGTCTGAAAATTCTACCGGCATCCTGTAATGATTTGTTAAAATAAACAATCTCAGAGTGTTTGCATCGTAATTTTTTAACATGTCGTCGATAGTCAAAAAATTACCTAAAGATTTTGACATTTTTTCCTTGTTTATAGTTACAAACCCGTTATGCAACCAATAATTTACAAACTTACAACCGTTAGCACATTCTGATTGAGCAATTTCATTTTCGTGATGAGGGAAAATCAAATCAGCTCCACCTGCGTGAATGTCAATTGTTTTGCCAAGGTGCTTTCTGCTCATAGCAGAACATTCAATGTGCCACCCAGGTCTACCTACACCCCAAGGAGAGTTGTATCCGAATTTCTCGTCACTTTTCCATAATGCAAAATCAAGAGGATCTTCTTTCAATTCGCCTACTGCAATTCTTGCACCGCTTTCGAGCTGGTCAATAGGTTGCCCCGAAAGACTCCCGTACCTGCCAAATTTTTTTACTCTGAAATAAACATCGCCCCCCGCAACATAAGCATAACCCTTATCAATAAGATCTTTTACCATAGATATCATTTCACCAAGTGTTTTTGTCGCAAAAGGTTCAATATCAGGCGGTAAGTTATTTAATTTGTTCATTGAATTTGCAAACTGCTTATACCAATATTGGGAAATTTCAGCAGGTGTTTTCCCTTCTTTTTCTGCTTTTTTAAGAATTTTATCGTCAACATCCGTAACGTTGCGGCAATATGTGACATCATATCCTTTAAATTTTAAGTATCTGTATAAAACATCCCAAGTTATGTAACATCTTGCATGACCCAAATGAGCATAATCATAAACTGTTGGTCCGCAAACGTACATTTTCACCTTGTTTGGTTCAATAGTTTTAAATTCGTCAACTTTGCCTGAATACGTGTTAAATAATTGCATAAAATCCCTCGTTTCTGTGTAATTTTATATTAACACAAAAAAGTTGTTAAAAAATGTTAACAAGTATAAAATTTTTTGGCAATTTTTTATAGCAAAAATATTTAATAGATATATATCGAGTGAAGAGTATAAAAAAGGAGATCTAATTATGGTAAAAGTTGGCGGAACACAGGATGGAGGAAGTACTCCAAAAGGTTATACAAAACTTTGTTTGTTTAACAACAAAACAAGAGAATCAAAAACTTATTTTATACCTATTGGACAAAAAGTACACTTTAATGGAAAAACATACGATCCTAGCAAAACAAGAAATAATCAATTTACGATTACGGGTGATGATTCTCAAGACAAGTTTAAATTAATCGGCTTAGCCCTTGAACATATGGATGCAAACGGAGATGGCAAAATTGATAAACAAGATACAGACGAGAATTTTGCAGATACATTGAGTAAGGGCTTAATAGGTCAGCTCAAAGATTATTTCATCAAAGATGTGCCGGATGTATATTCTGATGCCGGTTTGTACGACGGTAACGGTGCGGTTATATTCAGTAAAGGCGATGTACGCATGCCTGATAGAGTATTTGAATTTCGTATTGACAATGAAGATGACTAATTGCAATTAATCAGGTCAAATATTGTAAAAATGGGCGGGACTAATTCTTCTATAGGACAAGTTTCGTCCATTTCAAGTGTTATAGTTGGAATATTTCTTTCTATACCGCAGTATGTTCCAAAACTTCCCGGGGTTGGATATCCAATACTTTCTTCAACGGGATAATTTATTATGCTGGAAATTTTTTGAGCCAAACTTTTTGCAGGACCGTCATAATTCACGATTTTGTATGGTGTATGTAGTGCGAGAATTGTTTCAGGTTTATATTGCTCCAGTATATCTACAAGAAATTGAGTTTCTATTTCGCTTCCGGCAGACTTGCCGCAATAGTAATCTGTAGGATTTGAACCTGCTAAACTTGTATCTCGTCCCCAATTTTTAGTTGGAAAATTGCGGTTAAGATCAACTTTATTAGAATTTGTTCTTGTGCCATTTTTCATACCGTCCGGATTAAGACAAGGTATAAAAAGAAGTCCTTCTTGTGTTTTATTTATTTTTTTTAAATATTCATCAATCAAATATTTCCCTTGGGGTTCGTCACCGTGAAAAACACCTATAATTAACTTATTATGATCAGAAGGTTTCCCGATAAGTTCAATTTCATTTCTTAAGATAGTTTTTTGGACTTTTAGAATGTTCATTTATTCCTCAAATAACGCATTAATAAAATCGTCCGGATCAAAAGCTTTTAAATCTTCCATTTTTTCGCCAACTCCAATGAGTTTTACAGGTAAATTCATTTCTTTTGCAATAGCAAGAATTATAGCTCCTTTTGCACTTCCATCGAGTTTAGTCAAAGCAACAGATGTCAAATTTACAGATTCAGAAAAAACCTTAGCTTGTTGAAGTCCATTTTGACCTGTATTTGCATCGATTACCAAAATGCTTTCACGCAAAGCTTCAGGAGATTTTTTATCTATAACTTTTTTGATCTTTTTTAACTCCTCCATAAGATTAAATTTATTTTGCAAGCGTCCTGCCGTATCGACTAAAATAACATCATAATTCTCTCTTGTGGCTTTTTCGATTGTCTCAAAAACAACAGAAGCAGGGTCAGCTTTGTCACGTCTCACTATGTCGGCACCGGCACGTGTAGACCATATATTTAACTGCTCCTCAGCCGCTGCTCTAAAAGTATCTGCCGCTGCAATAAGAACTTTTTTGCCCTCCTGTTTGAAACGGTATGCCATTTTTGCAATTAAAGTCGTTTTTCCTGCACCGTTTACACCTGTTATAAAATATATATTTAATTCATTATCTTTATAACTAAGCTCTGTACTTCCGGCTTCTGACAAAGTTTTTTTAAACTCTTGTCGCAAATAATTCTTTAATTCTGAGGGTTTTGCCCCCTTTTTATTGCGAAGTTTGTCAACAAGTTCCGAAGCATAGCCAACTCCAAGATCTGCACTTATAAGAACATCTTCTATATCGTCAAGAGCAAACTCTGAATATTCTTCCTCATTGGTATCAATTGTTGTCAAAACATTTCCAACTAATGATTTTGTTGTATTAGAAACTGCATGCTTGAAATTATCAAATTTATCTTTTAAAAATCCGAACATAAAAGTATCTTATCATAAAAAAATATGACAACTACATATAAACCATACGTGCAGTCCTGGTTAGCAGGTTAAGCGTTATTATCAATGTCAATGACGTGTTTGATAATTGTATGAGCCATTAAAAGCAAGTACGGATTAATTTCATTTGTTTGTGACATGTTTATATTTGCACCGGCTTTATCTGTTTTTGGTTTTAAATCTTTATTTATAGAAAAAACTGTAGACGAAACTATTGAATAGTGCTTTTTGTCAATGTTTATTCGTTCATCCAGTTCGTCTTTTGGGAATTTATCGCTGCATTCAATGGATACTTGAACAGAGTTTGAAGTTTCAAGAGCTAATGTTGCAATTACAATTCCGTAATTTATAGTCGATATTGTAACAGTTAAAAGGCAGTTACCTCCGGAATTTTCTTTATTTTGTGGTTCTATTTCCAAATCAAAACCTGTACCATCTTTTAGCGGAAGCCAAGGTAAATAAAGTAATAATAGCAATTTAAGTGTTTTGACAGGTTCGTTTTCCGAAGCAATGGCAATACTTGCGTTAATTAATCTTGCCATATCTTTCATTTGTGTAAGATCAGTTATTCCGGATTTTGAAGCTTCTGTCATCGTCATAATTATTCTAGCAAGTGCTTCTTTCCCGTTTTGCTGTATAAGACTCGCAATTTGAGTCAGGTTTATCATTCCATTTGATATTATTTCAAGATTTTTTACAGACGATTGCAGTTGAGCTGTAAGTTGAGATTGCACAAATTGCCTCATTGCCGGCACATCGAGATCTTGAAGCTGTGCAAGAATTTGAGCTTGTATTTGAGAAAGCGAATTCCTTTGTGCAATTAATTGATTAGAAAACATTTTATTGAATTGTCCATTAGAAAGTCCACGTTGAATCATGTAGACGAATTCATTTATATTTTTTGGTACCTGTATCAGATCTTTTACATAAATTGCTCGATCAATGCTTTTTAGCGTATTCATTTGTAAATTTTCGCCATAAATAACCTCTTTAGCCATATTAGCTTGTGGTTGTGCGGAAGGTAAATTTGGCATAGGCTGTGAATTTGCTGCCTGAGCATTGAAATTTCCTTTTGGCATAAAAAACTTTTGCTGCGGCGAAAAATTGTTCAAAAATTTATTTATATCAATGCCTGACATACGATTAATTTAAATGATTTTTCTCAAAAAGTCCAGTCAGACATTACTTGAGTTCTAGTGAGCAACCAATAATTTCTGCAATAAGTTTCATTTCTCTATACGTAATTGTTTCATTGCGAAGTTTGTTTGATAAATTTGCAAGAGTATACGATTTATCAAGTTTTTTCCCCAGTTCTTGAGCTACAAATTTTAGTGTTAACCCTTTTGTGTACAAAATTTCTTTAAGCTCCGTCACTATCCTCATAGGCTTATAATTACACGTATTAATATATTTGTAACGAATAAATTTAACTAATGTTGCAAAAATAAATTAATTCATGTATAATAAACATATAAGTGTAATATTATATAGAAAGGAATTAAGAATATGTTAGGTACAGAATTAAGTTTTATTTTCACAGAGGGTAATAACTGTCAAAGCCAAGCTACGAGTGAATTACCGTCTAGTGGCAAATGTAGATTGGGGTTACTACCCCAACACATTAAATTCCCCTCGCCACTTGTGGGAGAGGGGTTAGGGGTGAGGGGTGTTCCCGTTAGGGGCAAACACACCGCCACGGTGAAAGCTTCCTCCCTGCGAGGGAGGATTGAGGTGGGTGCCAACCCCGTTAGGGGCAAACTTGCTGCATTTACCAAACCGAGCAGAGCCACGAGCAAAGCGAGAGACGAGCAAGCGTCAACGGAAGCGTTGAGCTTTCGTTGCAATTGCGAGCGGTGGCGTTTATTGCGAGGTGCAGTACCAGCCTTCACACTAGCCGAAGTCCTAATAACCCTGGCAATCAT
>JAFUUC010000023.1 GCA_017471365.1 bacterium | reverse complement strand
TTTTGTTGTTCCGTCACATACGGCTGTTATCTTCATGTATTTGCCTAATTCTTCTACAAATTCAGCAGTAGAAGAATAGGTATCATTCATACCTCCGTGAAGATCTAACATGTTTAGTCCCTGGATAAGTTTAGCTTCGATTACAGCTTTTTGGTTTGAGTCAGCCTTTTCGTTGATCTTTGCGATCAAAGTTGGCAGAGTCATTGCTGCGACTACTCCGATGATTGCAAGGGTGATCAGGACCTCGGCTAGTGTGAACGCTGGTACTGCACCTCGCAATAAACGCCACCGCTCGCAATTGCAACGAAAGCTCAACGCTTCCGTTGACGCTTGCTCGTCTCTCGCTTTGCTCGTGGCTCTGCTCGGTTTGGTAAATGCTGCCCGTTTGCCCTTACGGGACGGCACCCACCCTAGCCCTCCCTCATAAGGGAGGGAAATTGTCTCTGTGGCGGTGTGTTTGCCCCTTGCGGGGAACAGACCCATCCCTACCTTACCTCTCGCAAACAATTCACCGGATTGTTTGCTCGGCAGAGTCCTAGCTAGGGAAGAGAATTTAACGTGTTGGGGTAGTAACCCCAATCTACATTTGCTAGCTAGAGAGGGAAACAATCCCTTGATTGTTCCGTTTACCCCCGTTGTATTTTTCTCTTTGCTCATTTTTTGCTACCCTTTCCTGATATATAATACTTCATTTATCTGTGCTATATCACATATACATGTAGTATAACACATTTTATAAATTTTGCAATCCCATAAAATGAAGTTATGTCAAAGAACATTAAGCTTTTAGAATTGGGGAATAAGATTCGACTTGAGCGAATGAAACGTGACATGTCGCAAGAAAAGCTTGCAGAGCTTGCCAATGTTTCAATTAGGACAATCAGCGACATAGAACGTGGTATTACAGACATTCGATATACAAACCTCATACAAATTGCCTCAGCATTTGAACTTTCCACTTCTAAATTATTAGATTTTCACCTATGATCTTCAATCTTTTTTACCCCTTTAGAAATTGCTTGACAGACGTGATATAATACAGTTATGAATGATAAGCTAAATGAGAGTCTGAAGCTTTTACCGTCTTTGCCGGGGTGTTACATTTACTACAATTCTGACAACGAAGTTATTTACGTTGGCAAAGCAAAAATATTAAAACGTCGTGTAAAATCATACTTTAATCGTAAACATCACGATAGTGTTAAAGTTAATATTCTGGTATCGCAAATTGATCATCTTGAATATATAATTACAAATACTGAAGTTGAAGCTCTCATTTTAGAGAGTCATCTTATTAAAAAATACAAACCAAAATACAATATTCTTCTAAAAGATGATAAAAAATATCCGTATTTTCTTATTACAGATGAAGATTTTCCTAGAATTTTAATAGTACGTAAACGCAATATGAATAAACTAAAAGGCAAGTACTACGGTCCATATACAAATATTGGTGCTATGCATTCTACCCTCGATTTTTTAAAGAAGATCTTTCCGCTAAGGCAATGTAAAACGCCTCGTTTCAAATCTCGTCCGTGCCTTTATCATTCAATAGGGAAATGTCTTGCACCGTGTCAAAATCTTGTAACAAGTGAAGAATACAAAGCAGTTGTTAATCAGGCTGAACTTTTTCTTTCCGGGAAACAAACTGAATTAATGAAAAAATTAATGGAACAAATTCAAAAATATGCTGATTCTGAACAGTTTGAAAAAGCTGCAAGGCTTCGTGACAGCTATTTTGATCTTCAAAAAACTCTGGAAAAACAAAAAGTTGTCTACGAAAATACTAAACTTAATGAAGATGTAATTTCGATAAAACACGAAGATGGAATATTAGTTATAGTAATATTAATGATACGTGAAGGTCGTCTTATAGACAAAAAAGATTTTACATATGAGGTAGAAACTGAAGATAGAACAGAATTTTTTGCGACATTTTTTAAAGAATATTACAACTCTTTAACACTTGAATTTCCGGATAGAATAGTTTCCAATGAACTTGAATCTGTGGGAGACAAGGCTTTGTATGAAGAATGGCTCGAAATAATTTCCGGCAAAAGGGTTAAAATAAGCTATGGAAAATCTGCTCAAGGCAAAGAGCTACAAATGCTTGCTGATAAAAATGTTTCGGTGGTTTGGAACAATGCAAAGCTTTCCAAAATGTCAAAAATTAACGAAGATTTTAATCAAATAGGATCTTATCTAAAAGAAAAATTACAATTAAATAATTTTCCATACCGCATGGAATGTTATGATATTTCGCATATTCAGGGTACAAATACTGTTGCCTCAATGGTGACTTTTATAAACGGTTTAAGTAAAAAGTCTGAATATAAAAAGTTTAAGATCAAATCTACCGAAGGAAAACCTGATGATTTCCTTTCAATGAAAGAAGTTTTGACCCGCCGGCTTTCTCATATTGGTCAAAAAGGCTGGGATAAACCTGATTTAATAATTATAGATGGTGGTAAGGGACAATTGTCGAGCGTTATGAAAGTTGTAAAAGAAATGGGTGTAACCGGAATAGATTTTGTCTCACTGGCAAAACGCCAAGAAGAAGTATTTTTACCTAACAAATCAAAATCAATTATGCTTCCAAGGGAATCAAGTGCTTTGTTTTTGATACAAAGAATTCGAGATGAAGCACACAGATTCGCAATAACATATCATAGAAAATTAAGGGGGAAGAAAAGTTTAGAAGAATAGCAAATTTTATTCTTCCTCTTTGCCGTATTTCTTTTTACCCCATTTTTCAGATTGTCGCTTTTGGGTTGCTTTTTTCTTCTTTTGACCACGGATGATAGCAGAAATATTTATGGAAGACTCTTCATTACTCTCTTCTATGTGCTGTTGGTTTTTCTTCAAAATTTCCTGCTGTTTAATTTTACTTTTGCGGGTCATATCTTTCCAGTATGTTTCTAAGGCTCTGTGAATATTAATTCGACTGGCCCATTTTTGCACCATACGTTCTTCCGGACCGAGACTTCCTTCAATTTTATAACCGGTTTCAATGCTAAAACAAGCTTCTGAAATTCCAAATTTTACGAAAAAATGAGGTTTTGAAACAGATGTAGGGTTCATATATATTTTAAGGTTATTATATTTATACGCATAAACCCTTATATCAGTAAAATGACTTGACTGAAAATCTATCAAAAATTCTGCAAGATTGTACTCTAATCTGGAAATTTCTTCTTGTTCATTTGCCATAATCCAATACCTTCTTTTAATCGTTTAATATTTTTTCTTTTTTAAATTTCATAAACCCTTTTTTACGTCTTTGTGCAGCAATTAATCTTTTGGATTTACTAATACCGGTTGAAGTCATATCGACTGCAATTCGAGCATTTTCTTCTTCGGTTATATCTTCCGGAGTTTTTAGATCAATTGTTTTGCCTCCTTCTTCTTTTTGCTGCATAAGCATTTTCCAATGAGCTTCCAATTCGCTGTGGATATTATACCTGCTTGCCCACTTTTGTACCATCCGATCTTCCGGACCAAGACTTCCATCAAGTTTGGCTGCTCGTTCAATATTAAAGCAAGCTTCTGAAATTCCTAGCTGAACAAAAAAGTGAGGTTCTTTTACTCTCTCAGGATCCATATAGAATTTGAGATTGTTATACTTATATGAATAGGACTGAACATCCTCAAACTGGTTTGATTGCATGCTCACCATATAATCCGTAAGACTATTTTCAAATTTTGAAATTGATTGTTGACCACCCATATCAAATTCCTTTAATTGTTTAAACTATGAATCGGAGCCGGGATTCTCCCACCCCTTTGAACAAAATTCACAGATGACAGATTGCTTATTTCCATAATAGGAGCTTCTCCGAGTAAACCTCCATAAGAAACGCTATCTCCAACTTTTTTACCTGCTGCTGGAATAATCCTAACTGCTGTAGTTTTTTTATTAATCATTCCAATAGCCATTTCATCCGCTATAATCCCTGCGATTGTACTTTCAGAAGTATCTCCAGGAATTGCAATCATATCCAACCCTACAGAGCAAACTGAAGTCATTGCTTCCAATTTATCAAATTTTAAATAACCGTTTTGGGCAGCTTCAATCATACCGGCATCCTCTGAAACCGGAATAAATGCCCCCGACAATCCTCCAACATGAGAACTAGCCATTATACCACCCTTTTTAACAGCATCATTTAACATTGCTAAAGCTGCTGTAGTTCCGTGAGCTCCGGCATGTTCTAAGCCCATTGCCTGAAATATTCCGGCAACACTATCTCCAACAGCAGGAGTCGGGGCTAGCGATAAATCTATAACCCCAAAAGGGATATTTAATCTTTTAGAAAGTTTACGACCGATTAGCTCACCTGTCGAAGTTATTTTATAGGCTGTTTGTTTGATTTTATTTGCAAGTTCACTCATATTTGAACCTTCAGGCAACGCTTCTATCGCGGCTCTTACAACACCAGGGCCGGAAACTCCTACATTTAAGGCACATTCAGGTTCCCCAACTCCGCAAAATGCCCCTGCCATAAAAGGATTGTCACCTGGAACATTACAAAATACAACTAATTTCGCTGCACCTATACTATCTCTATCTTTTGTTAAAACAGCTGCTTCCTTAATTGTATGAGCCATTTTTAGCACAGCATCCATATTTATACCGGATTTAGATGATGCTACATTAACAGAAGAACAAATTCTTTCTGTTGTGGCAAGTGCTTCAGGAATACTTTCAATTAAAAGTTCATCCCCTCTTGTGAAACCTTTTTCTACCAATGCACTAAAGCCACCAACAAAATTTACACCAACTTCTCTTGCAGCTTCATCAAGCGTTTTGGCTATTTTTACGTAATCAGGATTTTTGCAAGATTCTCCTATAATAGAAATAGGTGTTACCGAAACTCGCTTGTTTATAATAGGAATAGAATAATCATCAGCTAATTCATCTGCATAAGAAACTAAATTCTTAGCATATGTTGTGATTTTTTTGTAAATATTTTCGCAAACTCTATCCACGTCTTCCGATATGCAATCTCGCAAACTCAATGCCAGAGTTACAGTTCTGATATCGAGGTTGTGAAGCTTAATCATGTTAATTGTTTCAATAATATTATGTTCTTCAATCATTTATTCTCTTTCCAATCCCAATGCTGTCGATACATCCCACTTTTTGACTTTTAATTTTAATTCTACTCGACGACTTTTTGCAAAGTCTTCCTTGCCATTTATCAGGACTGGTTTGTTATAACTCTGTCCCTCTACTATAAGTTTGCTTCTAAAACTATCTGCAAATTTTTTGTTATAATTTGTTCTAAAAACGTATTCAGCTACTGCATTTGCACGTTTTAAACTCAAATCCATATTTTTAAGAAATTGCTCATCTTTGGAACTTACTCCGGCAAACATTTGTGAATCAGTATGTCCCTGAATAACAATATTTTCTATTTGTCCTGCAAGTTCTTCATCCGCAAAAATTGTGTCAATGTATATTGGTGCAACTTTATCAAGGAGTTTTTTACCTTCATCCTTTAATATATAACTGTTCAATTCAAAAAGTTCTATCGCCGGAATTTGTAAATCACCCGTCATTTTGTCAATATTTGCATCAACGCTCGCTTCCTTAAGTTCTTTACTAATTTTATTTGAAACATCAATCTGCATTTGCTTTTGTCTTATAATGTTTTGCGAAAATCCTGTGAGAGCAAACACAAATAAAGAAATAAAGACAATCGCCAAACCTAATAAAAGATCTGACATTGTTATCCAGAAAATGTTTCCACCATTATTGTCATCGTAATTTAAAACTTGTTTTTGGAACAATTTTGTCATATTTTTAAACCTTTAAATTAAAATAGATCATCTACCATATCAGACTTATCCTGATTAATTCTAATAGACTCCTTTAGCTGTTTATTTAATGTATTCAATCCAAAAATAAGATTTTCCAAATACGGAACAAGATTACTTGACATAGATTCATCAAACACAGTTTTCATTTCCTCAGGAATATGATTTGAACGATTTTTGGACATATTGTTTCCAATTTTAGCTTCTCTTAAAAGTTCATATAAGAATTTTTCTGAAGAAATACTTGCAAATAAAGCCCCCATAATTTCTTGAACTTTATTTAACCTTTCCTTGCAAACTTTGTTATAAAGTAGTCTTTCAATCATCAAATAGATTAAGGAAGCTCCAACTGCAACAACCGAAACTAATGCAGCCATTTGCATGCTTAAAATAAAATTAGACATTGAACTAATAGTATTTTCCGGACTTGAAAAATCTATAATTCCAAATGCCAAAGCAATATTTAAAAACGTAAACAACGGTCCGCAGCCTGTCAAAATTGTTGGCATAGTTTGAATAAGCTTAAAATTAAATCTGGAAGTTATCAATGTTTCTTCATTAAAGAAATACAACGGATCAACCGTTGTCTGGATATTTTGAACAGTCGATGAAACATCCTGATATTGAATGTCATTATTATTTTCTAATGCAACAGATTCTGAAAATACTAAAGAATTTTTAAACTCTTGCCACAAGGATGAAATGTAAGGATTTGAATACATCCCGTTATCTATTTCTTTAAATCTAAAATTCAGTTCGCTTTTCTTAAACTTTGAAATGAACTGGATAATTTTACTCAATTGACTACCTGTCTGGCTATATTTTACCATACAGTAAAAAATCGAAAACAAAAATGTTAATGCAACTATGATAATCGGAACATAATTAATATATTTTGTTATTTCCATAAATCCGCCTTCCTTACAGCAGATTGTAACACGTTTTTGTGAGGCGGGCAAGTTAAAGCTATTTTAGTACATATTTTATAAATGCATTAACATATTTCCCAATTAAAACTAAAACAAAACTTATTATTACATCATAAAAGATTTTTAATCCGCTTTGAGCAGCAATCCAACCGGAAATGAAATTTCCGGAATCTTGTCTAATAATGGCAACCAATACCATATAAATTATTCCAAAAATGTGAATTATCAAAACTGCACAAACTGTAGCCAAAATCATATTTAAAAATGAATATTTTTTATTAAAAAATGTTCCACTAACCATTACTGCGGGCAAATAAGAAAGTATATACCCAAAACTGTATTCCCCAATGTAAGTAATTCCTCCTCCCAATGCAAAAATCGGAGCAAAAAATAGTCCTATTAAAATGTATAACATGACACACATCGTAGCCATTTTTTTACCTAATGCCGAGCAAATAAACATTAATACCGGAATTTGCGGAATTATACTAAAGCTGTAAATAAAATCTTGTGCAGTTAAATTTTTAGAAAATAAATTTATTGGTAAAATATAATGTTTTAGATTTATATTAACAAATGTCGCCCCAATTAAAAGAAAAACCGAACAAAAAACCATAACAATATTTAACATCGGAATTTTTATTTTCTTCTGTTCTTCATTAAGTCTTTTCATTCTCGGGATCATGACTTCTTGTGTCATTTAACTATTATCCCTTCGTTTAATTTTTGTGTGATCTTCTCGTAATTAGATTTATATTCCTCGTAAAAAATATTTTTTGTCCACATTATAAGAGCATCTTCGTTATTGTCTTGATAATAGGCCTTTCTGGTTCCAAATGATGTGAAACCGTACTTGGAATACAAATTTATAGCCGCACTGTTGCTGACCCTAACTTCTAATGTTATATACTTAATTTTCTCACTGTAACAATCATCAATAATTTGTTTTAATAAAACTTCTCCATATTTTTTTCTTCTATGGAGGGGAGAAACAGCAATATTTGTTATATGACATTCTTCCAAGATATGCCATGTACCTGCGTAAGCTACAAGTTTACCATCAGAATTTATAAGCGAATAATACCGGGCAAGATCATTACTTAATTCATCAAAAAATGATTTTTTAGACCAATGATGATCCCCATAGACTTCAGAATCAATAACAGTGACCTCATCAAGATCTTCCTTGGTCATTTTCCTAATAGTAACAGTCTCCAGATTCGTAGGCATATTTTTATACTATCACACTGTAATATTTGTTGCAAATAATTATGAATTTGAGTTGCTCGTTCAAAAAGCTAATTATCCGCCAGGCAAACGAACCTGTAACCGGAGCTATTGCGACTGATGTAGTCAATACCGTTCGTGAAACCACTGTAGAAGTAGCGGTAGCGAGAGCAATCGCTCGAACTCGAGTACTCCTCTGACGAAAACAGGTTGAATCTCGAGACAGAAGAAGGGTCAATGCCCAGTTTTGCTACTTCTGTAGTATCCCAGCTTGCGTATTGGAAACTTTCATATGCACCTACGCTTGAGAGGCTTGGGTATACTGCTTTTGCTATGTTTGCTAGTTCTGTCATGGTAGGTAGGTGACCACCCATGTCACGACATGTAACTACCGCTCCTACCCAACGGTCACTTTCACCTGTGAATGGACATTGAGTTATCTCAGGATACTTAGAATTTCCTTTGTAAGTTGAACAATCCATTGCCGGTGGATCTGTTAATCCGTCTGTTTGTTTAATAATATTGTAACCCGCTATTGTAGCTAAGACAGCAGGACCTTCAGCTATATTAATTGAAGCTTTGTTCATAGCCGTCAAATCTTTACCCACTCTATTTGGCATGCGGCTACCATTTAAGTCATACAGTCCGTCTACACATGAGTGTATTTTCTTGTTATCAGCTTTTATACTGTCAGGATCTGAAATACATTTTTTATTATAAGTAAGAAACATAGGGGTACCGTCTGCTAATACCATTGC
>JAFUUC010000022.1 GCA_017471365.1 bacterium | reverse complement strand
CGAAATAAAGTATACAGATAGTGATAATGAAGAACAAACAGTAGATGTTGTGGATTTAAATACAGCAGCATCACTAGGAAAAGGAGATACAGAATCAGGCGAAGAATTTATGGCACCTGTAGCAATGGTATTAGCAGACGGAACCCCTATAATTCTAACATATAACAAGAACTGTATATCTGATCCGGATAGTATAGATACAAAGAATAAGACAATTCATCCATGCGTAGCCGGTATCTATGATCTAAATGGCAGTAGAACACCAAATAAATATGGAAAAGATTTAACAGCATTCAATGGCGGAACAATTAATATTGTAGCAGCCGAAGGCGGCGGAGGTGGAGGTGGAACAACCCAAGCTGCAACTATAGCAACAATAGCAGGTTACAATATTATTAAACAAGCAGATACATCTTCCGCAGGACAACCACCAGCAAAGAACTGTGAAATTTACAAGAGCGACTTCCCTGGAATAATATCACACTGCCCACACGGAAGCAATGAACAAGACTACTGGGTGGGAGCGTTGGTAACGTGTAAGGAAATGGGAGGTCACCTACCTGACATGACAGAACTGGCAGACATAGCTAAAGTTATCTACCCAAGCAAAGCAGGCAGCATAAGTGCATACTCAGGCTACCAAATAGCAAGCTGGGATACTACAGAGGTAGCAAAACTGGGCATTGACCCTTCTTCTGTTTCGAGCTTCAGCCTGTGGTCTTCAGAGGAGACCTCGAGTACGAGCCATACCTCTCGCACCCGTGCCTTCGGCAGTGATTACACGATCGGAGGTACCAACGATCGCGGTACCTCCACCTCCGGTCGCAGGTTCGTTTGCCTGGCGGATAATTAGTTTTGGCATAATGGATCAAGAAAAACCCCTCACCCGACAGTGTTGGTCTCGCGAACTCGACTACACTGTCTCCCTCTCCCGTCGGTAGAGGGTTGGGGAGAGGGGACGGACTTATATTTGACCTTTGTGCTAGATCAAACCACCCACCCTTAATCCCTCCATATCAAGGGAGGGAAAGATAGGCTGGATCTAGCTAGGGAGGGAACTGATTTGTGGGGTAGGCACCCCGCCATAATTTTTGGAATTAAATTCCGTACTTTACTGCTTTGTTTAATTTTGTGTTAAAATCTGGGTGGGAGGTTTTATGAAAACTGCTCAGATTGAAAATGATATTCTTGTTATAAAAGAAATTGATAATGAAAAGCTAAATGGACGCAAGGGTGCTATTGTTAAAGTTTTCGGTTGTGGTCTTTGCGGTTCTGACATTGTAAAACTTACTCAGCATCTTAAAAAAGACGGAACAGTGCTTGGACATGAAATCGTAGGACAAATCGCCGAAATCGATTCACAAACAAGTTTCCAATTAGACGACGTTATTGTTACATCACACCACATTCCGTGCGGGAAATGTGAATATTGCAAAAACGGAAATGTTTCTATGTGTCGTCATTTTAAAGAAACAAACATTCAGCCGGGGGGATTTAGCGAACTGGTTTTTGTGTCAGAGGAGCATTTGCAAAATGTTGCATATCTCAAACCTCAAAATTTGGCAAATGATGAAGCTGTATTTTATGAACCTTTGGGTTGTTGTGTTCGTGCCATAAAAAGAACTGCTTTAAGACAAAATTCGACAGCTCTTGTTGTGGGGTTAGGTTCGATAGGGATTCTTATGGCACAAGCACTAAATGCTTTTGGAATGAAGGTAATTGGCTGTGATTTAATTTCTTCACGGGTTGAACTTTTAAAAAATCTTGGTATTGAAGCTTTTACAGTACCTGATATGTGTGAAAGTATTAAAGCGGATGGAGTTTTTATGACTTCCGGATCTGATAAAGCCATTTCTACTGCTTTAAAATATGTTCGTGACGGCGGGAAAATTCTTGTATTTTCTTCTACACCAAATAATACAGGATATGCAAACAACGAAATTTATTACAGGGAATTGACAGTTCTCGGAAGCTATTCTCCTTCACCTGCGGATTTGAAGGATTCGTTGGAATTACTTAAAAATGGAGAAGTGAAAGTCAAGGGATTATCCACATATTACCCGCTTGAAAAAGTTCAAAAGGCTATTAATGATACTATTGAAAATAAAATCCTGAAAGCATATATAGAAGTAGGTTAATAATAAAATGAAAGCAATTCAATATTACGGTCCTAAAGATATAAGATACGAAGAAGTTCCGATAAAACCTCCATGTGAAGGTGAAGTTGTAGTAAAGGTTATGTCGGCATTGACTTGTGGTACTGATGTAAAAACTTTTAGACGTGGGCATCCTGTTTTAATTAAAAAAGTCCCATCCGGTTTCGGACATGAGTTTTCCGGGATTATTGACAAAATTGGACCCGGAGTTGAAGGGTTTAAGGTTGGAGATCGAGTTGTTGCGGCAAATTCGGCACCTTGTGGCAAATGTTTTTATTGCAGGCATGAGGAGTATAATTTGTGTGAAAACTTGAATCTTTTAAATGGTGCATATGCTCAATATATTACTGTTCCTGCAAGAATAGTTGAAAAGAACATGCTAATCTTGCCTGATGATCTGAGTTTTGATAAGGCTGCTTTTTGTGAACCTTTGGCTAATGTTGTTCACGGGGCGGAACGTACCGGAATAAAAAAAGGGCAAAGTGTAGGTATAATAGGCATCGGTCCTATAGGTTTGATGTTCGCAAGAGTTGCAAAACTTATGGGTGCAAGAGTAATCGTTGCAGGCCGCAATCCTATAAAACTTAAAGCAGCAAAGGATTTTGCCCAAGTAGATGAAATCATTGATATTAGAAAATATTCTAATCCGGAAAAGATTTTTAAAGAATTTTCTGACGAGGGAAAGGGTCTTGACATTGCAATAGAATGTGTTGGGCTTCCTGAAATTTGGGAACAAATTTTTTCCTGTGTTCGACCTGGAGGAACGGTACATTTCTTTGGCGGATGCAAATCAGGTTCAACTGTAACTCTTGATACTACAAAAATGCATTATGGTGATATAAAATTGATGAGTGTATTTCATCATACTCCAAAATATTTCCGTAAAGCTTTAGATTACATAGCTTCGGGTCAAATTGAAGTAGAAAAGCTTATTACAGACACATTAACTTTGGACCAAGTTGAATACGCAATGCAACAGCACATAGAAGGCAAAGCGATAAAATTTTTGATTAAACCAAATGTAGTTTTTTAATATAAGCCAATTTGTGATGTTGAAATTTTACAATTTATCATTAGATAAATTGTATGGCGTTTAATACTGCAAAAAATTATTATGAAATCCTGGATATTAAACCTGATGCAGAAACGATAGAGATTAAATCCGCATTCAGAACTTTGGCACGTAAATACCACCCGGATATAAACAAAAATTCCAATGCGGTTGATTTATTTAAAGAAATTACAATTGCATATGAAACACTTTCAGATCCGGTAAAAAGAGAAAGATACGACATTATTCACGGTATTTTCAAAACACCCGAACCAGATGTAACAAAAACAAAATCCACACCAAAAGAAGAAAAAAATGAAAAAGTAAAAACTAAACATAACATAAATTTTTTAAAAATTTTCAGATATTGGTTTGCGAAAATAAAAAAAATAAAACGTTATTCAGATATTCACAAGCCCCAAAAAGGTGAAGACATTACAACAGAAGTCACCATTACTCCGGACGAAGCTTTTACAGGGAGTAAAAGAATAATTAATCTTCGAACAACAAAAGTTTGTCCACAATGTCTTGGACATAAATTTGTTAATGGTAATAAATGCCCAAAATGCAGTGGAAAAGGTAGCGTTATTGAAACCAAAAAAATTACCGTTAGTATTCCAAAAGGCATAAAAGACGGAGGCAAGTTGCGACTCCGTAATGAAGGTGCCACAGGCAAAAATGGTGGATCAAACGGAGATCTTTATATAAAAATCAAAGTAGAAGCAAAAACTCAAATTCATTACGACAAGCTCAATATATACTATAATGTTCCAATTACCCCTTTTGAAGCCGCGTTAGGTGAAGAAATTACCATACCGGCTTTCGACGGTAAAATTAAATTGAAATTACCACAAAATACATGTTCCGGGCAAAAGTTCCGCATAGCAAAACAAGGAGTAAAAAAACACGGAAAAGTCGGAGATCTAATTATAACAGTAAGTATTGAATTTTCTCATGATTTGTCAGAAGATGAAATCAAGCTTTATCGCGAGCTTAAAAACTTATCGCACGATGATGTGAGGAAAAATTTTGGCTACGGTTACTAAAATCAATGAAATATTTTCATCAATTCAAGGAGAAGGTCCTGTTGTTGGTTACAAACAGCTTTTTATAAGGTTTTGCAATTGTAATTTGCATTGTAATTACTGCGATACAGAATTTTTGGAAGGAGAAATTTTCACTCCAGAAAAACTTTATGAAAAAATTACCCGCAAATATGAATTAAAAAATCTTCATTCCATATCACTGACAGGTGGAGAACCACTTTTATCTGTTCATTTTTTGAAAGAATTTTTGCCTTTGATTAAAGATAAGACGAAAGTTTATTTAGAAACTAATGCCACAATGACTCAAGAGCTAAATCAAGTTAAAGATTACATTGATATTATCGCAGCAGATATAAAATTGCCGTCCTCGTCAGGCATGAATCTGTTTGATAAACACAATGACTTTCTTTCACAATGCAAAGGTATTCAAACCTTTGTCAAAATTGTTTTTGACAACAATATTACAGAAGAAGAAATTGATTTTTGCATTTCTATGGGAACTAAATACGATATAGAATTGATTTTACAGCCAAAAATGAATAATGATTCAATGAGTGTTTCTTCAGATTTTTGTCAAAAAATTTTAGACAAGTTTTTACAAAAATATCAAAATGTAAGACTTATTCCTCAAGTTCACAAATTTATAGAAATTCGCTAGAAAAGTTACATTCGAGGACAATTTTCCCTTGTGCCACTTTACGTTTTGTGATTTATAAGTTAAAATATAAATATGAAATCAGTAAAGGAATTAACGACAGAAACAAAAGTTTTAAATCGATTGCAAGATCGTCCTGTATGTTTGGAACTTGTTAAATATTTGTTTGCAGACGAGGAACTTCAAGAAATGCAAGAATATGCAAACAATGTATCTATAAAACGTCTCGGATACAACGATCACGGTCCTGTTCACATGAGGCAGGTTGTCGGTAATGCAATAAAAATGCTTAACATACTTCATGATTTCGGGATAAAAACATCACTTGAGGAAGAAGAAGTCGGAACTTTTGAGGATAGTATGTGTGCAGTAATTTTAGCCGGTCTTATGCACGATTTAGGAATGGCTATCGGCAGGCAAAGTCACGAAAAAATGTCAGCACTTCTTGCCCAACCTATTATCGAAAGAACTTTAATGCATATGTTCCCTAAAAACTTGCACAAACGTGTTGTAATTCGAGAAATGGCAACCGAATGTATCATTGGTCATATGTCTTCTCATAAAATTCATTCAACAGAAGCCGGAATTATCCTGATTGCAGACGGCTGCGATATGACAAAAGGACGTGCAAGGATTCCTCTTGCAATAAATACGGCACCAAAAGTTGGCGATATTCATAAATATTCCGCCAACGCAATTAAGTGGATTGGTATCCATCACGGAGAAAGACGTCCGATAAAAATTGACATCGAAATGACCTCAGAAGTGGGATTTTTCCAAATAGAAGAAGTTCTTTTACAAAAAATTGATGCAAGCCCTGCAAAGAAATTCGTTGAACTCTATGCCGGCGTTGAAGGCGAAGAACGGAAATGTTATTTATAATAACAATGCTATTATGAACAAGGAATATTTACAAAAATTTGCAAAAAATTTGAAAAAATTGAGAGCAAAACAAGGTTTAACACAGGATGATTTAGAATCAGAAAATATTTCTCGTTCGATGATTAGTTTGATTGAGATAGCAAAAACGGATTTAACTGTCTCAAAAGCAAAAGCTATCGCAGATGCTTTGAATATTACAATGAAGGATTTATTCGATTTTGAAGAGTAGCTATCTGCTATAATGCTAATTGAAAGCCCAGTAAAATTCTGTGGCTATTTTTTCTAAATTCATTCTGGCAGAAAATATAATTTAACATGAGTTTGAGAGATTGCCCTTTTAAGTAATAATTAATGCCCGCAGTGTATTCCCTCCTGTTATGAGAATGCTTTGATTTATCAGGGTTAAATTCGTCATACCTTGCCAAAAGTTCAAGCTTTTTAGTTAAACGATAAGATGCTAAAACATCCCAGCCCTCTCTACGTTTATTACTCAATCCCGTTGCACCGTTCGAACCGTCCGCAATAGCATATTCGACTTTAGCACGGAATTTTTTATAATCATATTGCAAACCAGCACCATAAACAAAATACCCGATAGAATCTCTTTTACCGGCAGAAATCCCATTGCCAACACTGATTTTCCCATATTTTTCATTTGTATTTGCAAGAGGTTTAAAATTTACCCAACCATTAAACTCCATTCCAGGCAAAAATTCTGTAAAAAAAGTATCTGAACTGTAACCGCCAAAATCATAATCCACATATTTATAATCCCCACGGATTCTCAAACCTCGTTTGCGAACATTTGAAAAATTCCGCGAAATTTGCGATCTATTTAAAAGAGGAAGCGTAAATGCAGATTGTGTTCCCTCTATACCAATTCCAACACGCGAATTACCGACTAAAATGGAATGATGAGGAACCCTTTTTGTTTCATAATACAAATCCTGAAATAAATTCTGCATAAACGATCTGGAATGTGAATGCGTTGGACTTACCATAATCCTATACAAATCCTTACCATCACGAGTTTTGGTATCTAAAAATATATTAATCAAATTTACATCATACTTTGAATATGAATTACCACCTTCCGGAATCATATTATCAAAAGTATTTTGTACAACTCCCCACAAATGAGTACTTTCAAAAGGTCCGGATTCATAATGTTTAGTCATTTGCTCAGATAACAAAGGCGTAACTGAATTTAAATTATCCGTAGGAAGTTTATATATACCTTCCGCAGCATTTTTTATCCCTGCAAAAACACCCGACTGTAAAGTCATCGGAGTCGAAATATTATCAGTTGAAGGCACAACAATAGCTGCTTCCTCTGGCAATTCTGATTCAACATCCTGCGGTTGTTCATCTTCATAACGCGTAATATTCAAAGTGTGCTGTTTATAATTATCATCGAATTCAAGTGCGACTACATCTTCCGCCGCAGAAAATGGGGCAACAAAAAATAAAAATAACAATATCAAACTAATTTTTTTCATTACTTACAACATTCTACAACAAAATTATCTGAATTAGAAATTTATACTTACGGCTAATTTAAAAATAAACAGTTTAGATTATATTTACCCCTGAAAAGAAAGGAGAACACTATGAGTTTTAATCCTCTTAAAGAAAAAGGAATATCTCTCGATAAACAATTACGCACATGGCACGATATTGCCCACAGAAAATTTAACAAAAATGAAATTAACTGCTACAGCAGAACCCGCCAAATATTAATGAATGGTATAGAAGTAGAGGCGTGGAACTTTAAACATAATCTTTCAAGAATTTGTAATCATGAAGATACACTAGAATTTTTAGCCCAAACAAAACGCCTTGAAGATGCCCAACAAACAACTATAAACTGGCTTGCTCCATGTGATCAATCAGTATTAGAAACAACTTTAGGCTACGAACAGGTAGCTGTAGATCTTACTGCATGGCTTGCACAAAATGAACCTGACAAATATGTTAAAGAAACTTATGACTTCGGTCTTTTAGAAGACTTTGACCACCTTTACAGGTATAGTCAATGGGCATATATGATCCATGGAATAAGTCCAAATAATATTGTTCAAGAACAAACAGATGTGGTATTCGGTCGTCCGACACAATATCACCATAACTGTAACATAATAAGACTTAGAAAACCTTATGATAAAACCCAAACTTCCCCACAAACCAAAGTTAATATCTTAACCCTAGTTTCAGGTGAACAACAAACACACAATTATTACGGTGAACACGGATTCGCATACGGCAACGAATGTCTGCGTGAAACTTACGCTTCAATCAAAGATGTTGAAGAAGAACACGTCACAATGTATGAATCTTTAATCGATCCAACAGAATCTTTGTATGAAAAACTTTTATTACACGAATTTACTGAAGTTTGTAACTACCAAAACTGTGTTAAAGATGAAAAAGACCCTGTGTTAATGCAGATTTGGGAAGAATTTTTAGCATTTGAAATTGGTCACTTACACGTAGCTGCCGAATTGTTTAAAAAATATGAAAAACGAGATCCGGAAGAAGTTATCGGTGACACAGTTTTTGACACGTGCCATTTTACCTCCCAAAAAGAATACGTTACACAAACACTCGAAAATGAAATTGATAAACGTTTAGGTACAAATAAAAATTACGCCAAAATTAAAGATTTGCCTGAAGATTGGGCTAGTTACCACATACAAAGTACCGTAAGCAAAGACGGTGACCCGACAGAAGTAACTATCCGTACAATCGCCGAACAGAAAAAACGTGACATTGTATTTGCAGATGAAAAGTTAAAAGCCAATTTGCCAAAACTCCTTGAAAAAGGATTGCAAGAAAAAGGGACTTCACCTGACACTGTAACAGTCGAAGAATACAAAAAAATGTCCAAAGAAGAATTTTTAATGTAATAAAAAGGCACCGGCTAAAGCCGGTGCCTTCCTTATTTTATGCCGGTAATTCACCGAGTTCTTTTAAACGAGTTTCAACTGCTTTCATCGCAGCCTGAGCCCTCGAATCAATATGTAACACGGTTGTTACATGAACTCTTTGACCGTTAATTTCTTTAAATCCGCCGAAATTTTCTATATAATGATGATACAAATCTTTGAGCATTTCTGCTTCACCTTCAAAAGCTTCCGGAGCTTTATTTGCAATCTGAGGTGGAGCAACAATTTTTTGAGCTTGTTGGGTCTGAATTGCACCAGGATACCCCATTGAAACCGGATTAATTGCCATTACAATACCTGCCTTTCTTTTAACCTTATGATTAATAAAAGTAAAAGAATTAAACAAAATTGCTATTTTATTAATAAATGTAAATTATACCTATTGAAAAAATACTCAACATGATTTATAATGTAAAAAAGGGCGAGGCAAGTTGACGCTTACCTCTTTAAAAGCCCGGAATGGTTAATGTTTAAGCGCTATAATTATTAGTAATAATAAGATTAGCGCTTTTATGCTAATAGCTATAACCACCCTTCATCACCTCCCCTCTGCTTGATTTTCTAGATTTACAGTCTGTCTCAGGCTCGGAAAGGAAATATCCATTAGGGCTTACCCTTATTTACATTCTAGTAGCCCATATAGGTTGAAACATCATCTATAAAGTTGAATTATTATTAAATAACTAACCTTCGGTTAGGACTCTGTCAAGACAAGCTTTTTTAGAATACTGCCATTCACGGAATGTTATACGTTTGACTACAAATCCACTACGTTCAAGTATTGATTGCTTTTTCATATTGGAAATATTTGGACGTATATTGTCTTCAACACCATCTATTTCAATAATGAACTTTTCGTCAATAAGTAAATCAGCACTTAATCCTGCAATATCTGCACCTGCAAGGACTTTATGACCCTGTTCGCGTATAGCTTGTGCAACTTCGCGTTCAAATTTGTTTTTATAAATATTCGCATCTATTTCATCATTTGCCAATGCACGTCTGCGTTCTTGATATTCTTTTATAAATGAAACATAATTGCGGAATGAACCTTCCGGCATTGTTTCAATGTCGTGTGAAACGAAATTTATACATTTATTTTTTGCCCTTGTTATTGCAACATTAAATAAATTTGGTTTTTGCAGGAAAGTAATACTTTGCGGGAATGAATTGTTTGCAAATGCCCACGAAATAAGCATTACATCTCTTTCATCACCTTGGAAAGTATGTGCAGTACCAATTTCAATCTGATGTTTTCTAATCATATAATCAGAAAGAACTTTCGGTACAGAAATTTTTAACTGTTCAACCTGAGCTCTAAATGGTGAAATTATACCAAAAGTTGTAGGGGTATCCGGATTATTTTTTTCATCTTCTATAATGAGTGAATGAAGGGTTTTTACAAGTTCTTCGACTTCCGGAAGGTTTCTTGTAGCATCACTATCAACTTTTCCGTCATTTACCATGTGAAGTTCAATAGCATCAAAATCCATTTTATCTTTTTTCATTACGCGGATTCTATCCGAATAAAATTCTTTATTTGAAAAATTAATTATTGGTGGCAGACTTCTGAAATGCTCATCAAGCATTACAGAATTCATTGAATAATAATCGGCAAGATCAAACATCGAATTTGTTCTAAATCTCCACATCAATTGGTATTTATCCGGTATTTCATACTGGCTCAAAAATGATTGTTCTTTTGCTTTTTCTAAAAATGACAGGTGAGGTAATTGCTTGTCATCACCTACAACAACTGTTCTTTTTGCTCTATACATTATTGGGAAACAACTTGCAATATCACATTGAGAAGCTTCATCGATAATTGCAACATCAAACATTCCAGGTTTCAAAGGCAACGAATCTGATACAGCATAGGTTGTAACACACCAGCAAGGAAAAGCTTCCAAAAGCGGTTTAAAATCTTCTTCTTCCAATATTCTGTTTTGAAGATTTTTTCTACGTTCAACAAGTGACATTGCGTGAACTTTTATTCTGCGTTTTTTCTTATCATCTCGCAAAAGAGCTTTTAAAGATTCTCTGCGGGTACTTTTTAAAATGTTCACTGCAAGAGCTTTTTGTTTTTTCTTCATTTGTCGAATTTGTTCCAACATAATATGAAGATTACCGATTTTTTGAATATCAGCTTCTATTTTACGAAGTTTCCATTTTTCGGTAACAAAATCCAATTCAACCTTTAGTCTGTCCAAAGTTTCAGGTTCTACCTCAAAATCTTTTAAATCAAGAATTTTTTTCAACTGTCTCAATGCTGACATATTTGCAAAAGCAGCAAAAAAACCGGATTTTTCAAGATTATCACTCAAAGACCTTATAACATCATTGATATTGTCAATTTCAGATTTTTTCAGAGAACGCTTAATATATTGCATTTCACCAACAGTGAGTGATCTGTCTTTTATTTCTTTTCTCAAATCATGCCAGCTTTTTTCGAGCTTGATAATATTTTCACATTTTTTTTCAGTTTCACGCAGAATATCCAAATGCTGCTTCATATCTTTTGCGTCTGCAAAAATATAATCATCAACATTATCATCAAGTTCAGCTTTACCTGATAAAAGGTCTTGTAACTGAAGGCTAAGTTGCTTTTGATAATTCATTCTTCCTGCTCTCAGAGCAAGATAAGGGGCTCCAAGTTCATTGAGCCTGTCAGCTACAACATCAACAGCCTTATCCATACGAGAAGCTACAAGAACAGTTTTACCATTTGCAATAAGGTGAGCAACAAGGTTTACTATTGTCTGCGACTTACCTGTACCAGGAGGACCCTGTACCGCAATAAACTTGCTGTTTTCTATGTTGCGAACAACTTTTTCTTGGGAATCACTCAAAGAAAGCGGAGTTATCGGGTAAAAGTCTTCATCATTTATTTTTGAAGTTTTTTCGGAAGTTTGATTATATTCGTCATTTATAACACTTAGTGTCGTTTCTCTAAAAACCCCGCTTGGTTTTTCGGATATTTGAATAAGTTCGTGCAAAACACCTGCCGTAACTGCCGGGCGTTTCGTTAGAATTATTGCACTTTGATAAGTTACTGATAATTTTTTCAAATCAGATGAATATTTTTGTTTTTGTTCTTGAATTTCATCATCAATAATTTCATCTAGATTTTCTCCGGTAATTTTAACATCCGACAGATCCTTAACTTCATCGTGCGAAACATTATCTTCATCAGCATTGTCTTCACCGTTGAGTGAAATTTCTACATCCGGAATTAAAGATTTTAAAGTCGTAAGAAATATATCCATTTTTTCTTGAGTAATCGGCAAGTCCGGAACAACATCCAAAATACCTTCCAAAAATGAATCTACTTCGTCGTCATCGTCACTTTTTTTGAGTAAAGAAGCTAAGGCTCCGGTATTTAGAGATAAAACATCATCAAGTCTTATACAATTTATATTTACCCCATTGCGTTCAAGCTTACACGGGACATACAAAAGCGGTGTCAAAAATTCGTTATGACGTTTTGATTTTCCGTTTCTTCCAACAAGAAACATATAGCCGTAAATTAAATACTTATCTTTAGTATTCAAATCACTTTGTAGCATTAGCTCAGTCAAATTTGGATTTGCACCGTCGAGTTTCAGATACTCTAAACCTTCTGTTAAAAGAGTTTCCTTATCTTTTAGAAATATCCATTTGTTATCTTTATCCCCTTTCAAATTGCGGAAAGTAGAACTTTTCACTTCTTCTCTAACACAATCGTGAAGATACTGGGACAATTTTTTTATAAAACTGTTATTAAACGCCGAATTAAGTGCCTTTGTTGCTTCCTGTAACATAATTTCCTCTTTTATTCCATTTTACACCATTTTAAGCTAAAATCAACGTATGAACATCATCGGTTTAAAGGATAAAAACTTATATTATGTCGGCGGGGTAGTTCGTGACGAACTTCTCGGAAAGAAAAGCTTTGATACCGATCTGGTTTATGAGGGCAATGCCATTGACTTTGCAAGCAAAATTGAAAATGCTGAAATTTTAAAAATAAATGAACAATTTGGAACCGTACGAATAAAAATTAACGGTGAACAAATCGATATTGCTTCAACCAGAAACGAAAAATACCCGCAAAAAGGTCACCTTCCAAAAGTTTTTGATCTAGGTTGCAGGTTGAAAGATGATGTGTTACGTCGTGATTTTACAATTAATGCTATGGCTAAATCGACATATGACGGTAAAATCATTGATTATACAAGCGGATTAGAGGATATAAAAGACCGTAAAATAAGAGTCCTGCACGACAAGAGTTTTATCGATGACCCAACAAGAATTGTAAGAGGGCTTAAATTTGCAGTGCGTTTTGGTTTTGAACTTGATGAACATACACAAAAATTGCAAGATGAGTACCTTGAAAATATCAACTACGATATGTCATATAAAAGGTTAAAAAAAGAGTTAATTGAAACTTTCAACTTGAACTCACAAAAAGCGTTTGAAAGGTTTATAAAACAAGGAATTTACAAACTCATTTCACCTGAAGAGTTTATTCTTCCAAATGTT
This sequence comes from bacterium, assembly GCA_017471365.1. Classification (GTDB taxonomy): domain Bacteria; phylum Cyanobacteriota; class Vampirovibrionia; order Gastranaerophilales; family Gastranaerophilaceae; genus Zag111. The sequence continues at coordinate 9,134 of JAFUUC010000022.1, read as the reverse complement.
GATATCGAAAATTTAGTTCGTCAATATAATCCTGAAAATATTTGGCTTATTTATGTAGGACTTTTACCGGATATTTCAAACCTTCCATTAACTAAAATTGAGAAAAAAATTGTCGAAGATTATCATTGGCTACAAAATAAATCCTTCAAAACAGATTTTGAGATTTATAAAAATTTCGACAGGCTTAATTTGGAATCAGTTTTGATGTTTGCAGTGCAAAATGAACAGATTGTCAAGAGATATCTTGATGTATTACATCATATAAAACTTTCTATATCTGGCACTGACTTGCAAAATCTTGGGATTAAACCCTGTGCAAAGTACCAAGAATGTTTTGATTTTGTACTAAAAGAAAAGCTGAAACATCCGCAAATAACTATAGAAGACGAAATTCAATTAGTAAAAGAGTTTTTTCAGTAAAATTGTAGAAAATTAACCCTTAATTCCTAAATCTTTTTGAATTTTTTTCAAGGTACCGTTTCTTGCTTCAGTTTCGATTATTTCGTTTACCGCTTTTATCAATTGTTTTGATTCTTTACCTTTTCTAAATGCAACAGCATAAGGCTCTTTGGAATATCTCTTTGGCAAAAGTACAACATCCTTGTCTTTATAAGCCAAGCCGTACAAAATCGTGTCGTCTGCAACGATCGCTTCACCTTTACCTTGTTTCAAAGCCTTGTATGCTTCTGTATAAGTTTTGTAACCGATAATTCCAACGTTCACAACAGCTTCGCGAATACTTCTTTCACTTGTAGAGCCAAAAACTATTATCACACGTTTATCTTTCAAATCTTTAATACTTCTTATTTTGCTTCCTTTTTTTACAAGCAAAGCCTGACCAGCTGTATAATATGAAGTTGAAAAATCCAAAATTTCTTGCCTTTGAGGAGTAACAGACATAGTTGCAATAATCATATCAACATCATTAGATTCAAGTTTCATAATTCTATCGTAAGCTGAAACCGGAACAAACTTAACTTTATTTTCATCTCCAAGAAGCCCCTTCGCAATAAGTTTTGCAAGTTCTACATCATATCCCAAATAATCTCCCTTAGCGTTCGTATAACCAAAAGGATATGTGTCCGTCTTAACTCCTACTATCAAACTACCCCTACCCAAAATGGTTTCAAGATCATTGACCGTCTCCTCTTTTTTGCCACAACCAGTGCAAACAAACAATATCAAGCAAAATAATATAACTAGTTTTTTTAACATAATACAAAATCCTCTTATAAAACCATTATTAAACAAACAAATAAAAAAGTATATGAATTTTTTATGGTATTATAATTTTATGAAAACCGTCACCCTAACAGGAATGTCCGGCTCCGGGAAAACAACCATATCAAAGATTCTTGCTGAAAAGTTAAATATTGAATTTTTGGATACGGATTTTCTTATTGAACAACAGGAAAACTTATTAATTAAAGAAATTTTTGCACAAAAAGGTGAAAAATATTTTAGAAATCTTGAAGAAAAAGTTATTCCGAAAGTTGTTTCAAGCAATCAAATACTTTCAATTGGCGGCGGAAGCTTTGAAAATGAGGTAATTCGAGAGTTTTTATTGAAAAATACCATTGTAATTTATCTGAAAACATCCCCGGACAACATTCTGAAAAGACTTGCCGGTACAAGTGATCGTCCGCTTTTAAAAGAAATGAATATAGAACGAATTAACGGGCTTCTTGAACAACGAGAAAAGCATTACAAACTTGCACATCACACAGTTTTAACCGATAATAAAAGTCCTGAACAAATTTGTAAGGAAATTTTAAAATGTCTGAATTAAATGTACAAATTAAATCAAAAGAAAAATCTTATCCCATTTTCATTAATAATGAAAATTTGGAAAATTTACGTACATCAATTTTAACATTTATCAAAAATAATAACTATATTATAATTTTTAGCCGGAAAGTATATAAAATTTACGGCAAAATTTTAAACTTTCCAAAAGATAAAATTTTTATTCTTAAAGACGGTGAAAATGAAAAAAATAAGAAAAATTTGGATAAAATTTTGAACTTCGCCCTATCCAAAAAATTAACCAGACAAGATTACATCATTGCAATTGGCGGGGGCGTAGTTGGTGATATATCGGGATTTGCAGCCTCAATTTATATGCGTGGAATAAATTTTATTCAAGTTCCAACAACGCTTTTAGCCTGCACAGACAGCTCTGTTGGCGGCAAAACTGCAATTAATACCGATTTTGGGAAAAATTTAATCGGCACTTTTTACCAGCCAAAAGCCGTTTTTATAAATGTAAATTTTCTAAAAACACTCGATGAAAGGCAATTTAAAAGTGGTCTCGGTGAAGTTGTTAAATACGGTTTCATCGAAAAAAGTTGTCACTCCAATCAAGAATTTAACCTAATAAATTTTTTAGTTGAAAATCATGACAAAATTCTTTCAAAAAATATTTTAACACTGATGGGACTTATCGAAATTTGTATTAACTTAAAAATTTCCGTAGTTGGTCAAGACGAAAAAGAATCAGGATTACGTAAGATTTTAAATTTGGGACATACCTATGCTCATGCAATTGAAACTTTGACAAAATATAAAAAATATACACACGGAGAATGTGTCGTTAATGGAATTTTATTTGCACTCAAAATTGCTGCTAAACTCGAAAAAATAGATAAAGAATACAAATTTTTATGTGAAGATTTAATAAACAAATTTGAATTTACACATATACCAAATTTTGATATAAATAAAATTATAAAAATAATGCAATCTGATAAAAAAGCTACCGCAAATGAAATAATATTTATACTTCCTTGCAGCTACGCTCGAGTTGAAGAAGAAAAATTTACGCCTGACACACTTAAAGAAATTATTTAATAAAAATACGCTTGAAATCTTCATTATAATATGCTATTATCGATTCATATAGCAGTAGCAAAAAGATACCGTAATGATTAAATTGAAAGATTTACCTAAAAATCCTGTTGAAACAACAATAAAAATGATTGGATGTCGTTGGAAAGTGCTTATCATAAGAGAACTTCTCGATGGTACAAAACGTTTTAACGAATTGAAAAAATCTATAAAAGGTATTACCCAAAAAGTTTTATCTGCGAAATTAAAAGAGCTTGAGGAAGACGAACTTTTAGAGCGAGAAGTTATTTCAATAAACCCACCAAAAGTTGAATATACACTGACAGAAGTTGGTTATAGCCTCCGGAGCGTAATTGAAGCAATGAAAGACTGGGGTAAAGATTACAAAAAATATACCAAACTTACAGAGAGATTTGGCAAACTCATTTAGTCGCTTTCTGCAACAACAGTTGCTATAAGTTCGCCGTAACTATCGACACAACCGTTAGTTTCTTCTACTATATAACGAAGTCCTTCCTTACCTTCGATTGCTTTTTCGGCACAATCCATAGCATCATCATATTCTACAAATTCACCAATCAAATTTTTTGATAACTCTGATTTGTCTTTTGCTGTATATACTTGAAACATATTTTTATCCTTTTATCCGTAAATTTCTTTTAATTGAGCCTGAATTGATCTAAAAAACGGTAGTTGAACTTCCTTTTCTTTATAAATGTTAGAAAATTCAACAACAACTTCATCAGGATTTTCCACGATATAATCTAAATCCTCACAGGTCACTTCGCTAGGCTTTTCAGGCTGAGCAATATGTTGCTTTATATATTCGGCAAGTTTATTCATATCATCGGATTGTTCTTGCTCAACTTTAAAAGTGTCACTATACTTTGTTGCTTTAGTTCTTAAATCTTTACTTTGAGTTGTATTATTCCTAACAATTTGTGATAGCATAACGGAAATCTCCCCTTCAACTTTTTCAGTATATGAAAATTTTGAAGTTTAGACATACTCCATTTGATGTAAATTTTGCCATTTTATTAAATTATTTTTCAGCACGTTTTTTGGTCATCATTGTGTTGATTTTAGGCAGCAAGATGCCGAGCATTATTGTCGAATACGCAAGCCCTGCAATATGTGCAACATTTAATTTCCATAGATTCTTCTTAGCAAAATTCTTACCCTGAGCTGCAATTTCAGCATGAGTTTTCAATTTTACATCATTTAGCCAATGTTTAACACCTTTACCTTCTTTGGTAATATTGAAAAGATTTTCTTGTTTTATATCAAGGAGATTAGCTACCCCTTTAGATGCAAAGCCTCCAAGAACTAACCAGTTTAAAAATCCAAAATAATCACGAACCACCGATTCTCTAAGTTCATTGTTGCTGTCTGCTGCTAAAAATCTTCCAACGATTACCGATCCATAAACAGTTTTTATAGCATTTCCGGTAGATACAGGACCGGTAAACTGTAATTTTTTCACAAAATCTTTAGGATTTTTAACCTTCATAACAGCAAGCAGCATTCCAATCATACCAATACTTGCCAGTATTTTTTTTAACCATAGACCTTTTGTATTTGCCGTTTGAACATCAGTATTAACTTTTCCGTCTTTAACATAATCTACTTCGCCAACAAAACCTTTTCTCCCGGTACGTTTTTCGGTAAGTTTTCGATTAAGTTTCTGCATACTAATACCAATTGCTGAAGCAATAGATAATGCACCAAAGATCTTGATATTATTAACTTTTTTAATCTTTGCAATAGCTTGAGCTGTATTAACTTTATCATTAGTAAATACATCTTTTGCCATGTCAAAAGTATCTCTTAGAAGATTTGCCATTGTAGAACTAAGCTTTCTAGTTCCAAATTGAACTTCAACCTCACGATTTGCTTTCAAAGCGTTTGTCAAACGGGTTTCCATTATCTCTAAAATTTGTTTTTTGTCATGAGTAGTTAAGTTTTTGTCATTAATAATTTGGGCAAAAGTATTTATAAAGTCTTTTCTATTTGTGAATTTTGTTTCTATATTTTTATAATTAGGGTTATCCCACTTAAAATTATTCCATTTATTTTCTTCGAACCATTCAATTCCATTCCAGTTTATATCTTTAAAGCGGTTAGTACGGCGAGCATCTTGTCCTTGCATAGAATCGAAAACATTTTCAAGGTATTTCTCAACATTATTTTCACTATTTTTCCAAGCATCATATAGAAGATTTATCGAATCATCGCTAAACCAGCTTTTTGGATTTATCGGGGTACCGGTTTGAACATATTTATTCGCAACTTTTGCGATCATACCGGCAAGAATACCGGCAGAAAGACAGTTTATTCCGGTTCCGGAAATTTCTCTGATAAAAGTTTCAGTTCCGGCGTATTTATTACGATCTTTTGTATCAAAGTAAGTTCTTGGTCCAACCATTGTACCTAAATCAAGGACTACAGCGTTTGCCATTTCATTTGTATCCAGAACTCTCAGTGCATTCGTTAAAACGCCATCCAATGCCCCACCAAATGCCGGATTATAAGTTTTAAAATTGTTTACTTTTAAATTCATTATTTTTTCTTCCCTTTAATAAGTCTGCACACTAAAAAAGAGTTCCGATGTACGGAACTCTTTAAAAATAAAAATTTTTGCTTAAAAACTTATACGCAAAAACTCGTTCCGCACCGGCATCCGCTTGATGAGGATGATGATGAGGAGGAGCTATTTACATTTGCAACGTATAAATTTCTCATATGCTACCTGAGCAGCATTCTATAATGATAGAAAAAAATTGTCAAGCAATAAATTTATGATATAATTAGTACAAATAAGGAGTTTTAAAACATGAAACCAAATAAGAATTATCAAAACATTGCACAGAGTTACCTTTTTTCAACAATTGCAAAAAAAGTGAATGAGTTTTCTTCCAAAAATCCGGATAAGAAAATCATAAAACTTGGAATTGGTGATGTTACGCTTCCTTTGTGTGAAGTTGTAGTAAAAGCTTTAAAATCCGCTTCAGAAGAAATGGGAGTGAAAGAAACATTTCATGGATATGGACCTGAGCAAGGCTACGAATTTTTGAAAGAAAAAATCGGGCAATACTACCGCGAACATAACGTAAATCTTGATAATGATGAAATCTTTGTTTCAGACGGTGCAAAATCAGACCTTGGCAACATTTTGGATTTATTTGATATTAACAATACAGTTCTTGTACCGGATCCTGTTTATCCTGTTTATGTTGACACAAATACTATGGCGGGAAGAAAGATTATTTATATAAATGCAAATGCAGATAACAATTTCCTTCCTTTACCGGACGAGAATATAAAAGCAGATATTATTTACCTTTGTTCTCCAAACAATCCAACAGGAGCAGTTTACAATAAGGAACAACTTAAACAATGGGTAAATTATGCAAATCATAACCAATCAATAATACTTTTTGATTCCGCTTATGAATGTTTTATTACAGATGAAAATCTCCCTCGCAGTATTTATGAAATTGACGGAGCTAAAACTTGTGCAATCGAGTTTTGTTCATTCTCAAAAATGGCAGGTTTCACAGGCACACGCTGCGGTTGGACTGTAGTTCCTAAGACTCTTGAATTTGATACTATGAACCTTAATAAAATGTGGCTTCGCCGCCAAACAACAAAGTTTAACGGAGTGTCTTATATCATTCAAAAAGGTGCGGAAGCCGTGTTCTCTCCTGAAGGGCAAAAACAAATCAAAGAAAATCTTGATTATTACAAAGAAAATGCAAAATTAATTTCTGATGTTCTTACAAAACATAATATTTGGCACATTGGTGGGAAACATTCACCATACATTTGGTTAAAATGTCCAAATAATATGAAATCGTGGGAATTTTTTGACTACTTATTGGAAAATGTTCAAATTGTCGGAACACCGGGATCAGGATTTGGCAATAACGGTGAAGGTTATTTTAGATTAACATCTTTTGGCAGCAGAGAAAATACTAAAGAAGCAGTTGAACGATTAGATAAATTTTTAGGATAATAAAATAAGGGCTGTAAATAATTGAATTGCAGCCCTTATTTTTTATTTAAATTTTCTCATCATTTTCATCGCTTGAACCATTGCCTTTTGCTGACCTAATTTTCCGAACCCGCCGAACATTTTTTTCATTTTGTTCATACCACCCATCATTTGACGCATTTGTTCAAAATGTTTTACATATATATTAATAGTATGCATATCCATACCGCAGCCTTTTGCAATACGTTTTTTACGGCTTGTATTCATCAATTGCGGGTTATCACGTTCTTCAGGGGTCATACTTTGTATGAAAACTTCTATTTTTTTAAATTCTTCTTCACTCACATGAGAAATTTTTTCACGATCGGATTGTTTAATGTTTAAACCCGGAATCATACCCAAAAGCTGGTCCATCGAACCAAACATTTTCATTTGTTTTTGCATACTCAAAAAGTCATTATAGCTAAACTCGTCTTTTTGCATTTTTTCGTGAAGTTTTAAGGCTTCTTTTTCATCAAAAACTTCTTGAGCCCTTTCTACTAAAGATACAATATCGCCCATTCCTAATATTCGGGAAACCATACGTTCAGGATAGAAATTTTCAAGAGCATTCAATTTTTCACCTGTACCGGTCAGTTTAATTGGTTTTCCGGTGCAATAAACTACGGAAAGAGCCGAACCTCCACGAGAATCACCGTCAAGCTTTGTTAAGACTAAACCTGTCAGACCAATTTGAGCATCAAAGTTTTCTGCCACGTGAACCGCTTCCTGCCCTGTCATAGCATCTATTACAAGAAGTTTTTCATTAGGATGAAATACTCTATCAATAATCAAAAGCTCTGCCATCATTTCAGTGTCAATCTGCAAACGACCGGCAGTATCAAGAATTAGAACATTAAATCCTTTTTCTTTTGAGTAATTTATTGCACTTTGGACAATATTTTGAACATCTTTGGAGTCAGGAATTGTGAAAACCTCGCATCCAATCTCATTTCCCAAAGTTTGTAACTGAGAAATTGCCGCAGGACGATAAACATCACACGCTACAAGCAGTGGATTTTTGCCCTCTTTTTTAAGTTTTACGGCAAGTTTCGCTGAAGAAGTAGTTTTACCCGATCCTTGTAAACCAAGCATCATTATCAAAGACGGATGAGAAGATAAATCGAGTGGTTTGAGTTCTTTACCGAGAAGTTCTATCAGTTCATCATTAACAATTTTTATTAACTGTTGGGAAGGATTTACACCGGAGAGAACATTTTCACCTTCAGCTTTGTCTTTTATAGCAGAAATAAAAGCTTTTACTACCCGCAAATTCACATCAGCTTCTAATAAAGCACGACGAATTTCACGCAAAGCTTCCTGCATATTTTCCTGAGTCAATTCTTTATTTTGAGTTGACGCAATTATATTTCGGAGTTTTTCACTCAAATTGTCAAACATTTTATATCCCTTTTTGGGTAAATATTAACATGAACAATATTATTTATTAATAGTGTTCATCGTCAAAGATTTTAAAATTTTTTGGAATTTCGTTTTCAATATGCCGGAAAAGCTCACTCATAGACCAACCGAAAGCTTCTGCAATTTTCTTGAGCGTAACAAGCTGAGCCTCGTTTTGCCCTATTTCAATTCTTCCAAGTGTAGAACGAGGTATATCATTTTCATAAGCAAATATACATAAACTCTTACCAGTATACTGTTTTCTTAGATTTCTTATAGCCTGACCAACAAGCTTGCAATATTCTTTTTCTCGATTATCCATACGATTTTTTATAAAATTTGTTCCATATATGGGATTATGTGATACAGTAACCAAGTAGTTATCCCATATTTGAGATGAAAGGAGAAAGATATGGAAAGAAAAAAAGTTAATCATGGTATCAGTAGGTTGGGGTTACTACCCCAACACGTAAAATTCCCCTCGCCACTTGTGGGAGAGGGGTTAGGGGTGAGGTGTGTTCTCGCAATGGGCAAACACACCGCCATTGAGACAATTTCCCTCCCTTGTGAGGGAGGGCTAGGGTGGGTGCCGTCCCGTAAGGGTAAACGGGCAGCTTTTACACTAGCCGAGGTCCTAATCACCCTCGCAGTCATCGGAGTAGTCGCAGCAATGACCCTGCCAACTTTGATCGCAAAGATCAACGAAAAAGCTGACTCAAACCAAAAAGCTGTAATCGAAGCTAAACTTATTCAAGGATTAAACATGTTAGATCTTCACGGAGGTATGAATGATACTTATTCTTCTACCGCTGAATTTGTAGAAGAATTAGGTAAATACATGAAGATTACAGCT
>JAFUUC010000021.1 GCA_017471365.1 bacterium | reverse complement strand
GTGTAGCGGGTATTTATGACTTTAATGGCTCCAGAAAACCAAACTTGTATGGTGGCGATGAACACACAAGAAACGACCTTATTTCTTTCAATGGAGCAAAACTTGAAGATTCTTATATAGAGATAGGTGGAGTTAAGATAATTAGCCAGGCTAAAGTTCCAACGCCGGTAAGTTGTAGTGACTACATTGGAAAATCCGGCTACGAAGCAATCAAATCATGCGAATTCAACAACAACAATGACTACTGGGTAGGAGCTATGGTTGAGTGTAAGAATCAAGGCGGCAGATTACCAAATGCAAGTGAACTTGCAAATATAGCTCAGGCAATATACAACGACAATTCAATCAGCGAATCGGAAGAATACAATTACAAAAACGGATTAACCTGGGACAAATCCATTACTGCAAAACTGGGCATAGAGGACTCCGCTTCGTGGTTCTACCTTTGGAGTGACCTCGAAAACGACTCGAACGGTTCGTGGGACCGCAATTTCAGTAGTTCTTACACGGAGTGGCGTTGCAATCTTGGTAGCCGCAGTGATAGCGTTATTCACGTTATTTGTGTAGCGGATTAAGCATTACCTGACCATAGAGGTTAGGGTATTGCTGGTAAAACTCTTTTGGGCTAAAAATTCGCGGTTTTGCGGAGTTAACATGTTGCTATCAACTTGGTTTTTTACTTTCGCAGCCGCTTTTTTAGCTTCTTCTTCTTTAGCCAGACGTTTTTTAGTCATATAAATATTTAGTTTTGGAATTCCTCTGCCAAGTACAAGACCTGAATATACGTAGCCGGCAACTTGAGCCAGAGTAAGGATTCCTAATTGTTTTTTAGCTGCTTTGTTGTGTTTTACGGCTCTCATCATTTCATTGAAACTCAATGCTTTGCCATCTTTGAATGCTTTTTCGCCAAGATGAGCGTGTAATACTTCATCCCTCGTTTTGAGTACGGAGTTTTGTATCCATTTTAGCATGCCTTCGCCATCGCGTTTGATAAGAGTTTTATCGAAGGCTTGAGCAACAAGTTTTTGTACAAAGTTGCCTAATATTAACCAGTTGGCAAATCCTAATACATCTTTAATAGTAGATTCTCGAAGTTCATTTTCGTTTCGAGCCGCTAAAAATCTCGATATAATTGTCAAACCGTATATGAATTTAAGCTGATTAATTGTAGGAGTGAACCCTTTGAATTGAAGATTTTTGATCAAGTTTTTCGGATGACCGATTGTTGCAAGAACACCGGCACCAAATAATACTGATGTCAAGAATTTCTCAAATTTAAATTTTACGGATTTATCTTTTTCGCCCCCGCCGACAAAACCTTCTGAACCGGTTTTTCTTTTTGTAAGGTACATATTTATAGGCTGAGTCGACATTCCAACAGCAGTAGCAATGCCAACCCCAATCAGTGAACGCTGGAGATTCATCCTTTTCATTAATTTCAAGAACGTATTGCTTTCAAAATCAACGGCATTCCGGAATGCTTCGAGAACTTTTTCTTTTGTAAATGTCTTAGTTAATTTGTATGTATTTTCTAATATAGAATCGAGCGTGTAACGAGAAGAATGAAGTGGTTTTCCCGCTTCTGCAACAATTCTAAAGTTATTTTCGACATTATTAGATGATAACAAAATGTTCTTAGCATTGTTAAGTGCTTCTTTGCTAATTTTATTTCCATTAGCACGAATTTCTCGTTCGAGAATATCCACGGCTTTTTCAATATCAGCTTGAGCAAATTTTACCCACTGACCGTTAGTATTTGGACTAAGTGCTTCATATCTGCTCAGTACTTCTATAAGGTGTTCTCTAAGAGGATTTGCAGAGTTGGAATGAACTTTTTCAGCCCAAATTTTACCCATCATATCAAGTGTTTCGGCGTCTGCAAAAATAGATGCGGCTTTTATGTCATTATTACCAAGAGCAAATGCCTTGTTAATACCCATGGCAAGAGCAAGTCCGGCAGCAGTACCATATAGACCAACAGAAGAATCATTAATGGTTCCCATGCTTTCACGACGTGCTGTTTCCCATCCTGCATCTGAACCTCTGGAAAAATCGGTAAGAGTTCTAGGTAATACCATACAGAAAAAGTCAACAGCGTTCGCTCCCCAAGCTTGATTTGTGTCTAAAAACCGCAAAACAGCTTCAGCTCCGGTAAAATTTGGAGTTTTTTTGTATTTGAGAGGGGTATTTAATTGCACACTATTGTCTATTTTCATCTATCGTACCTTATTGTTATCAAAAAATGATTTGAATGTAGGGGAGTTATTTTGCATATGAGTAAATGTTTCGTTATATTGCATCTGTTTTAAAACATTTTTTTCAAGTTCCATTTGTTTTTTCTTATTTGTTTGAGTTCTAGTATAAAGCGGTATAAATACACCAAGAGAAAGCAGTGAAAATGCGATATTTCCAAGCTGGCAAGCAGCTCGTAAATTTCGGGCTTTTTGTCTGATGGCAATATTAGCTGCTTCTGAAAGTCCGTCAGCAGCCTTTATAGCTTTAAGTTCATCTGTTGATTTCATTTTAGTGTGTTTTGCCCATATCCAAAATCTTTCAAATACATTTGCATCTTCTTTTGGAGATTTTAGTCTGTTTATAAGCTTGATACCGTCTTTATTGAATTTTTCAAGCCAAGTAGCAATTCCTTTTGCTGCATAGTCTCCAAGGAAATAAAAGCTTGAAAACGTAGCAATATCGCGAATTGTATTTTCTTGAAGTTCATTTGAATCTTCCGATGCTGCAATACGACTAGAAAAAGTCGCTGCTGAAATTATTCTTGCCTGATCCATAGTAGGGAAAATATTCTTGAACTGGAACATCCTTAGTGACGGTCTGTCCATTAACATTGAAAGTCCCGCTACGCCCCACATCAAAGGTACAGCGAAGAATTTTTCCGCAGTGAGTTTTTTCTTTTCCAGATGATTCAAAATTCTTTCTTCATCATCATTATAAATAGGAGCACCCTTCTTACCAGCCATCTTATGGGTAATCCAACGGTTAATAGGTTGTGCAGAAATTGCAAGAGGTATAATTATACCTAGTCCCGCCAAACTCTTGGCATTAACCAAAGTTTTTGCTTTTGATAGGTATTTGGTTAAATTAGTAGATTTAACTTCTAAGCCTTCCTGAATAGAACCGTGTAGAATTTCCTCAACGCTTTCGCAAAGATGTTTTAAATTGCTCGAGAAAAATCCTTTTTCACCGTTAAATCTTATGTTTTCAGAAATACCGCTCTTTTCAACCATATATTTATAAAGTTTTGAAGCAGCATTTTTATCAGGCTTATCTGAAGTAATATTTTGGGCAAGATTTTTTAAAGTTTCATCATAAGTTGTATCATTTGCAAAAATTTCTCTAAACTGTTTCAAGCCGCCGTTATCAATGTCACCATCAACGCCTTCAATATCGTTAAACATTGCTTTTAAGGCGTTGTAAATCTGATCTTCTTTTGTTACACCTTCAGCTTTAGTGTAATATTTTTCTATTTGCTGGATAGTATCACTATTTGCCCAGCTTCTTGTCAAATTAGACTTGTTAAACATACCCATAACCGGTCTATTTAAAAGCTTTGCGGCACCTATTACTATAAAACTTGGAATTATACAGTTTATTAACAATCCGGAAGATTCTCTCCTAAAAGCTTCAAAGCCACCCAAAACATTTAATCTGCGTTTTTGTTCTTCACCATTTTCATCTTTTTGCTTTGATCCGATAAATGTTTCAAAAAAAGTTCTAGGTAAAATAGCAGTAGATAAATCTAAAACAGCAACGTTAATCATAGGGTGTTCTTCACACTTTTGAATACCCTTTAATGCCAAGTTACCCAAATCACGTGCAACTCTACCCATACCAGTAAAACTAACATTTTCTGCTGATGTTACAACTGATTGGGGCTTGTTTTTAATATTTACACTACCTAATTCAACTTTATTTAACATATTGTATTATTTCAGCTTCTACATTATAACCAAAGCACATGATATTGAAAAGCAGTAAATTTCAAAAATTGCCTAAAAATCATTAAATGTAAAATTTATGTAAAGATGATTTTTTGCGTAATTTTCTAAAAATAGAAGTTTTTAAAAGGAATAATTATCAAAAAAGTAAAAAAATAATCTAAATTTATATAAAAATCTAATTTTTACTGCAAAAAAAATAAAAATATTTTTGTAAAATTTTGTTAAGAAGTGGTATTAAAGCCTTATTTTATTCATAATTTAGCTGAGAATAGATAAAATATACATTTTTCATTGGATATACATTTGCTCAGGTTAATATTACTATTTTTATACGCGTGAATAAGAGAAGATATTATGACGAATAGAAGAAGATATACCGGTAGAAATAATTACAGTAAAAGAAGATATTTTCAAGGAGCAGGAGATAATCCTTTTGTAGATTACAGGTCTAGCAATAGATTAAAATCTAAACAATCATCATTTAGAAAAGTTTTAACCATAATGATTATCATATTTTTTACTGCGATATTTGCAATATTATTATTTGCGAATAATCAAGAATTTCTCGATCAAAAATTGGGTAAAAATTCTTTTGTATCAGGCTTACTTGCCAAACTATCTCTCGGTAATGGTTCAAAATTAAAACCTGAATTTGGTTTGCCTTTTGGACCTAAGAGACAGAATATTCTGCTTTTAGGGGTTGATTCAAATGGTGCGGATTCTGATTTATGGGTTGGGACACGTACTGATACAATGATTTTACTAAATATTGATCCGCGTACAAAAACAGTGAATGCTATTTCGATTCCTAGAGACAGCAAAGTATACCTTCCTAATCATATGGGAACACAAAAAATTAATGCAGCTCACGCAATCGGTGGGATTAATATGACTATAAAAACAGTCGAAGATACTTTGGGCGTGAAAATTGATAAGTATTTAATGCTTCATGATGAAGGTGTTCGTGAGATTGTTAAAGTTCTTGGAGGGGTGGATATTTATGTTGAAAAAAATATGCACTATGATGATTATGCAGGTAAACTTCATATCAATTTCACAAAGGGTAAACATCACTTAACCGAAAAAGATGCTGTTGAATATTTAAGATTTAGGCACGACGCTACTGGGGACATCGGAAGAACAAAAAGGCAACAATGGTTTTTGAGAGGTTTGCTGGCAGATTTACAAAAACCTGAAGCTATTGTAAAAATTCCACAATTAGTATCTATTACTAATAAATATGTCAAGACAAATTTATCACCATATGAAATGACTCAATATGCAGGTCTTGCAAAAGGTTTTGATATGGACAATATTGAAATAGCAATGCTTCCGGGTGCTCCAAATAAGAATGGGTACGTAAGTTATTGGATTTTAGATCCTGACAAAACACAAGATGTTGTAGACCGTCTCATATACAGGCAAAAACCACAAGGTGTAAAAGAAAGTTATACTGCAAGTATTATGAGTTCATCTGATTATAAGCAAGATGCTGCTGAATTAAAAAAAGCCTTGGAAAAAGCCGGTATTCAGGTTATATGTTCCGGAACGTTAAATTCATTGCATTCTCAATTCATTGCACACTCAAAATATGTTACAGTTGACTATTATGCAGATCTTAAAAAACGAGTTCCGGAAGTAAAAGCTCGTCAGTTTGTTTATGATCCGTCAACATTTATGTGTGCGGACACTGATTTTACGGTAGTTTTAGCCGGTGAAAGCGAATAATAGGAGGATAAAATTATGACAATACCCAGTATTGGTGGTAATGGATTAAATAGCATCAAAATTATTCAATCAGGTACTAACCAAATTCCGGAACAGGTAAAAGAAGCTATTGATATCAAAGGCAGCGATTCAACGCTGGTTTCAGTGGAAGATAAAAATGTAAATCTCGAAACTCAAAAACATCCTGAAACTGAAGAAAATAGCGTTGAACAATTCAAAAAAGACTATGAAAAAATATTATATGATAAAGTTTTACCAGAATTAGAACCGTATGAAAAGGAACGCAAGCTTCGATTTGCCGGAGTTTTGACCTGTGCAATTATTTTAGGTATCGTTGCTTTTGTGACTTATTTTTGGGTTCCGGCAGAAGTAGACCGCAACGGAGATTTGACTTGGGGAAGCATTGCTCTTGCAGGTTTTATCTGGTTTGCAATTAAAAAATCTTTTGAAAAAAAAGTTAAACGCAAAATTATGCCAAAGCTAATGCGTGCTTTTCCCGGATTCTACTGGCAACAGAGTCAAACTGTTACAAACGAAGAAATTGATAATGTTAAATTTATTCCGGAATCAAAAAGATGTTCAAAACGTTTCGACGACGCGTTTATAGGGAAATATCGAGATGTAGAAATTAATATTGCCGAATGTGAATATAATCTCGGTGCCGGAAATAATAAAAAAGAAATATTCAATGGTGCAATTATCAGAATAAAAATGAATAAAAATTTTGAAGGTTTAACTATAATAAGACCTCAAAAAATTAGTAGCAAAGATTTATTAAAGCCAAAGAAAGATAAAAAGGCAAAAACTCCTCCTATAACATTAGAAAAAGTAGAATTAGAAGACATTGAATTCAATAAAAAATATAATGTATTTTCTACAGACCAAATAGAATCAAGATATTTAATTACAACCGGATTTATGGAAAGATTTAACAAACTCAGTTTTGCATTCCACTCTAAAGGAACATATTGTGCTTTCTTTAACAAATATATTTATATAGCACCGCATGTAAAAGGTGATTTGTTTAATTTGTTTAGTTTAAGAAAGCCTGTTACGGATACAAAACAATTCCAAGAAATGTTTGATCAAATTGTTTCAGTTTTAGAAATGGTTGATTACTTTAAACTAGATAAAAAGCTAGGATTGTAATTTTCACCGGAAAATGTTATAATTACAAGGAAAAGAAAGGACTTAAGAAATGGATCTATTACTATTATTCACACCTATTTTAATGGTTATTGTTGGCATTGTTGTTTTGATAATACTTTACAACCTCTATGCCGGCGTAATTAAGAAAAAGAACAAAATGCGTGAAGCTATGAGCGGAATTGACGTTCAACTAAGAAAAAGATATGATTTGATTCCAAACATTCTGACGATTGCAAAAAAATTTATGGAACACGAACGTGGTCTAATGGAAGATATTACAAAATTAAGAACAGCCGCAAGTGCAATTCGTTCTGATGCAGAAACAATTTCTAAAAAAATCGAATTAGATAATCAAATTACTTCAAAAATGTCACAGCTACTTGTTAGTGTAGAAAATTATCCACAGTTAAAATCCGATCAAACTATGATTCAAGCTATGCAAACGTACGCTGAAGTTGAAGAACATATAGCAGCAGCTAGAAGATTTTATAACAGTGCAGTGAATGATTTAAATAATGCTGTAGAAATATTCCCAAGTTCGATTTTTGCAGCTCTTTTAGGAATAAAAACTTGTCCATTTTTTGAAACAGAAGAAACGGTTAAAGCTCCTATTAGTGCAGCAGATTATTTAAAATAAAATACTTTAGAACGTGGAGTTATACTCCACGTTTTTGTGTCCGTAGCTCAGCCGAATAGAGTGTCGCCCTCCGAAGGCGAAGGTCGGGGGTTTGAATCCCCCCGGGCACGATTTTTTTGTTTAAATTTTATTTAATTAAACTACACCGGTACAAGAATATATGAACATTCTTTAGGATAGCGTGTAATATAATCGGAACATTCAGTTCCATCGCCCTGAGCAACACCGGTGTGTCCGTATATCGGATGGTGATCTGATTTACCAGCTTCATAAACCAATACACAACCGGCAGGAACTGTTTTCAGGTCAACACCGGCACCGGAAATAACTTTAAAATTACCATTGTTTCCGTAAGCTCTCGCCATATCACAGCCATTAACATTATACTGATAGCTTCCTAAACCGGCTCTTGCTATTGCATTTTTTGTATACCTTGCACAGTAACCTGTAAAACTCGTCGCAATTCCTCTTCTTGCTTCACGTGCAAGTCGCTGTCCTTTTTGAGGATTATAACCTAGTGAAGCCCAATATCCGGTAGTGCGAACACCACGAGTTTTCTTACTTGCTGTCACATTTGAAGGGGAAGATGATGATTGTGAAGAAGATGCAGCAGAAGCTGTTGGCATATTATTGCTACCAGTGCTTACATTTGTGTTTTGTAATCTAGGTAAAGTTAATAGTCCAAAATTCAGGGGAAGAGGACTTAAACCAGAACCAATATTTGGATTATAAGTAAAGGTAGAATTATCACTGAAATCAGGGGTATAACTTGTTGTTGGAGATGATCCTAAACTAAAATATTCATATCCGCTGTCATCGAAGTCATAACTGCTGCCGTAAAAATCACTAAAATTATAACTGAACGAATTACTAAAATTAAACAAAGGGGTATAGGTCTTGCTGCTGCCGGAGTTTTCAAAATCAATTCCTGAAGAAAAGGAATTATTGAGACTTAGTTCCGACAGTGGTTGATATACATACACATTACGGCTATCTACTGCATCTAATGCCATAACCTTTTAACCTTTTACCTTTATTTTCCCCTTACTTATATATAAAGTATTTTTATTCATTGAAATTGCTTCAAAAAAAATAAATGTAAAAAATATTAATAATTTTATTTTTTTTGTGTTAGTATTGGTGTATGGCTTCGTAGCTCAGTAGGATAGAGCGGCGGTTTCCTAAACCGCGTCTTGCCCGCGTTCGAATCGCGGCGGGGCCATTTTTTTTGTAGTAAGTATGTAATTTTTGCCGAGATGAGAACGCGGGCAGGTAGCACTCCGCCGAGCAAAACAATCCAATGGATTGTTTGTAGAGAGGTAAGTTTTGCAAAAGGGCATTAGTTCTACGTCGTTTAGTTAATTATATTAATAAATATCCATTATTTGTAATTTTATTATATAATCAAGGATAGTGGGATATGGAAATGAGTTTTTTATCAAATATAAACGAATTATTAAAGCCTGATAATAGCAATAGTGAACTACTTGTGTTAGATTTATTCGCAGGTTGTGGCGGCTTGTCACTTGGTTTTGAAGCTGCTGGTTTTAAGACAGTTGGTTATGAGATGAATAAAGCGGCTTCTGATACCTATAATAAAAACTTATCCGGAACTTGTTATAATGAAAAATTAACTGTAGGTTATAAATATCCTAATGCAGATATTATAATTGGAGGGCCACCTTGTCAGCCTTTTAGCATAAGGGGAGTCCAAAAAGGAATGGGGGATGCTAGAGATGGCTTTCCTATCTTTATTGATGCTATAAAAACTGTAAAACCTAAATTTTTTATGTTTGAAAATGTGAGGAATTTAATGTATTCGCATAGGTGGTATTTTGAATTGATATTGAAAGACTTAAAAAAACTTGGTTACAATATAACATTTGAGTGTTTAAATGCGGTTAATTACGGTGTTCCTCAAAATAGAGAAAGGCTTATTGTTGTAGGTCATAAAAACAGTTTTTCCCTCCCTAAAAAAGAAATGAGACGAGTTTGTGTTGAGGATGCAATTGGAGATTTAATGTATACGACACCTGAAGGTAGTAAATTTTTAACAAAATCACAAGATGAATATATCGCTAAATATGAAAAAGCTTCTTGTTGTAAAGTTCCCAGGGACTTGCACCCTGATAAACCGGCAAGAACGTTAACTTGCCGAAATTTAGCCGGGGCTACCAGCGATATGCAAAGAATTAAATTAAAAGATGGTCGCAGAAGACGATTATTACATAAGGAAGCTGCAAGGTTACAAAGTTTCCCGGATTGGTTTGAATTTTGTGGAAATGAAACAGAAAGATTTAACCAAATAGGAAATGCTGTTCCTCCCCTTTTAGCATACAAAATAGCCCTCGCGATAAAAGAAGCTTATTATGGTTTGTGTGAACAAAGTAAAAATAATTATTATTCTGAAGAATTAACACTTTTGGAGGCAATGTGAAAATAAATTTGACTGGTAATAAAAGAGCAAAACTTCAAACTTTAATATTTAATACTTTAGATATACTAAATGCTGTTGGAATTCCCCTTGATGATTTATCTGATAGGAGAAAGGAAAGAATGGTATTAGCATTATTAGCTGTTGGAAATATAAAGACATCATTTAATGAAGCTTTATCAACGAATGATAACCATTTTTTAAAAACAAGAGATATTATTGAGTACGAAAATGCAAATTATTCAGAAAGAATTTCTTCTGGTTCTTATGATGATATAAGAAGAAAAGATTTAATTAGATTAGTTGCTGCTGGTCTTGTTCATAATTCTTCATTAATAGAAGCAAAAGCAACAAATAATCCTACTAGAGGTTATGGCTTAAATCCTTTATTTGCAAACTTATTAAAAACATATAATACACAGATTTGGGATGAAGAATTAGCAATTTTTTTGCTAAAAAATAAATCTCTTAAAGAAGAAATGGAACACAAAAGAAATTTACAAAAAATACCGGTCTCATTACCTTCTGGTGAAAATATAGAATTATCTTATGGTGAACATAATATGTTGCAAAAAGAAATAATAGAGACTTTTCTTGCAAAATTTGGTTTTAATTCTCAAGTTTTATATGTGGGAGATACTTCTGATAAATTTTTATATAAGGACGAAAAAGGGCTATCAACATTAAATTGTTTTGAATTAAAGCATGATGAACTTCCGGATGTAATTGCTTATAGCAAAGATAAAAATTTATTATTCTTATGTGAAGCCGTTCATAGTGCAGGCCCAATGAGTGAATTAAGAGTACGCAAATTAAAAGAATTATTGAAAAATTGCTCTGCTGAAATTATATTCCTAACTACATTTTTGACTAAAAAAGATTTTCGGAAATGGGCATTAGATATCGCTTGGGAAACAGAAGTTTGGATAGCGGAAACACCAGAACATATGATTCATTTTAATGGGTATAAATTTTTAGAAATCCACTAAGTTAACAAATAAAAACTATTACAAATTTATCACTTTTTGACAAAATCTTTATACCAAACAAAAAATCCTTGGTAATCTATAAAACCATTTCTTTTGTAAAAATCATAAACAGATTTTTGTATTTTCAGGTATAAGCACTATCCTGTTATAAAGTTGTTTTATCGATTTGATCATTCCATGACCAATGCCTTTAAATTCCTTCGATTCATGATTTACAATACTTGGCTTTGTTTCAATATACTCTATTTGTGCTTTTTGGGAACCACCTATCTCACAAATTTGAGCTATTCCAAGAACTGATTCAGGATCCATTTTTTCAAAATGATCCTCCTGGCTAGTCAATGCAAATAATCTTAAATCTTGATAACTTTGTGGTTTATTTCTTTTAGCTTCAGCAAGCACTGCTATATTATCGGCAAAATGATTATCTTTCCATATCTTAGGAATTTCATTAATTGCTTCAAAATCCTCAAGTATATCAGGTTTTAGTTCAACAAAATGAGCATTATAATAAATGTATTTTTTCGTAGGATTCAATTTTCCTATTCTGACTTTGTTTATAAGTCTTGCCTGAAAGTATAATGATGAATCAATTTTATCAGTTTTCATTGCAAAATTGTAAAAACGCGTGAATTTTAAATTTTGCATAAAATGTAAATTTTTTATTTTTAATTAATTTCAATTATTTCTGTTTGATGTACAATGTAATAGTAAACTAAATGGAAGTGAATAGAATTTAAAACGCGTCAGGCGACGCAGAAAGAAAGGTATTGAATGAAACCTGAAACAAAAAGTTTCCAATTGGAAATAGGTGGCAAAACAGTTACTATTGAAACTGGGAAATATGCACAGTCAACAAATGGTTCAGTTACGGTAAGATGTGGTGATACAATGTTATTTGTTCATTGTGTTGTATCAAAAGAACCTAGAGTTGGAATAGATTTTTTCCCATTATTAATTGATTACGAAGAAAGGATGTCTGCTATAGGTAGAATTCCGGGCGGATACAACAGATCTGAAGGAAAAGCAAGCGACAAAGCTATTTTGGTTTCTCGCTTGATAGACAGACCAATCAGACCACTTTTCCCTAAAGGATATAGGAACGATATTCAAATAGTTGCACAGTTATTCAGCTATGACCAAGAAAATCAGCCGGATACTTTAGCTATGTTAGGTGCATCTTGTGCATTAATGCTTTCAGGAGCCCCTTTTGAAGGACCTATTGGTGCTGTTAGAGTTTCCCGTGATGAAAACGGCAATTTTATTGCTAACCCTACACATAAACAAGCAAAAGATTCTGATTTAGATATTGTTGTTGCCGGAACCCACGATTCTGTAATTATGGTCGAAGCTGGCTGTAAATTTGTAACAGAAGATGATATTATGAATGCTGTTGAATTTGCTCAAGGTGAAATAAGAAAACAGTGTGATGCACAGGTAGAATTTGCAAAACTGTGCGGAGTTGAAAAAGAAATATTTACAAATCCTTATGACACATCTAGAATTGCCCAAATTATCGAAGAAACAGCCGGTGCAATGATTCATGATGCATACCATAATTTTGACAGAACTTATAGACAAGAAAAATTAGATGAAGCAAAAAAACTTGTAAAAGAAAAAATCGATGCTTTGCCGGAAGATGATTATATTAAACAAATCATTGCGGAAACAGGTATAGATTTTGTGGCTGAAGAATTTAAAGCTGCTGAAAAGCATGTAATGAGAGCCATGATTTTAGATGAAGGCGTCAGGGCTGATGGCAGAAAACCAACCGAAGTTCGTCCTATCTGGTGTGAAGTTGGAGTAATTCCAAGAGCACACGGTTCTGCGGTATTTACAAGAGGTCAGACTCAAATTCTTTCGGTTGCTACTCTGGCAGGTCCTGCAATGAAACAGGAACTTGATGGTGTTGATCCTCAAACAGAAAAAACTTACATGCATAAATATATATTCCCTGGTTTTTCTGTAGGTGAAGTAAAACCACTAAGAGGCCCTGGAAGACGTGAAGTTGGACACGGTAATTTAGCAGAACGTGCAAATATTCCTGCACTTCCAAGCCAAGAGGAGTTTGGTTATACAATCAGAGTAACTTCAGATGTCCTTGAATCAAACGGTTCAACGTCAATGGGTTCAACCTGCGGCTCATCAATGGCTTTAATGAATGCTGGTGTGCCGGTTAAATGTATGATTGGTGGAGTTGCAATGGGTATGATCAAAGAAGAAGGTTATGAACCTGTTGTATTAACAGATATTCAGGGTATCGAAGACTTTTTGGGAGATATGGACTTTAAAGTGACTGGTAACGATACTGGAATTACTGCTCTCCAAATGGATATGAAAGCTAAAGGTATTCCGAATGAAACATTAAGACGTGCTTTATTCCAGGCTAAAGAAGGAAGATTACACATCTTAGGTAAAATGAGAGAAGTTATTACCGAACCGGCTAAAGAATTATCACCATTTGCTCCAAGTATTACAACAATAACAATTCCAACAGAAGATATTGGTACTGTAATCGGACCTGGAGGAAAACAAATCCGAGAAATTATCGATGCATCTGGTGCTGAAATTGATATTCAAGATTCAGGTGTTGTAACAATTACATCTAATGATCAAGAAGGTGCTAAAATCGCTATAAAAATGATTAAAGACTTAACTTTTAAACCTGAAGTAGGAATGGTTATAAAAGGTAAAGTGGTTAGAATCATTCCGATTGGTGCCTTTGTTGAACTTGGTGGTGGAAAAGATGGTATGATTCATATTTCACAAGTTTGTCAGGAAAGAATCGAAACTATTGAGCCACATTTAAATATCGGCGATGAAGTTATCGTAAAAGTCGTTAAAATTGACGAAAAAGGCAGAATAAACCTTACATTAAAAGGGGTTACTGATGAAGATAAAGCTAATTGTATAAATTAGCAACAAAATGCATAAGAAATAAGAAGCGATATCTAACGATATCGCTTCTTTATTTTATCTTATAATTTATTCATTTCTTGCTGATATTTAATTACTATTTGTTTATAAATAGGATTGTTTTTCTGTATAAATTCCAATACTATTTGTTCCATCTTTGCGATTTTCATATATTCTGGAGTATTTTTGTCAAGTAATAAACGTGAACTACCTCCAAAATCATTCTTAATGTAATTAAATAATGATATTTTTAAATTCTCTGCTGATTGTGATTTTGATTTTAGTATTAATGATAATACTTTAAGAGCTGTAATCCTTTTATCGTCTGATTCGTTACCATTATAAATTATGGTAGTATTTTCACGGTCATATTTTTTTAATAGCGAATTAAGAATTATATTTATTTTATTCGCTTCACCTAAAGATAGTGGTTTTAAATATAGATCATACTTTTCAGAAATAAATTTTTGACTATCTTCCAATGACGGAAAATCATCATATTGTACAGCTGCAATTGGATAGTATTTATAAAAACCAGAAGAATTTATCGGGTCTTTTGTTTTGTTGTAAAAACCGTCAATTATTGCTTGTTGGGCTGCTTTTTCCTCATTTGGATATTTTGCATAAAATCGTTTGTGTATTTTGCTCGTTCTAATTCGGAATTCTAGATCCGGTAATATAATTTTTTCAATAATATCTTCATTGGTATTTATATTCAAATTTTGTCCTAAAAGATGATAGGTTAATATATACTTATCATCAACTTCCGGCTGCTCAACAATAAAATTCGCGAATTTATTTACAAATTTTTCAGGGAAATATATACCATAAATTCGTTTAGTTAGTGCTTTTGTTTCACCTTTCATATCTCCTAGAATAGTTACGTCATCACCATCTACATGAACTTTGGTATGATATTCGTACAAACCATTTTGTTTTTCAACTTCTTCAATCAATTTATCTAAATTTTCCGGATCCATAGGATCTTTTGGAGATTCTAAAGGTTGTTCCGGCACATCAATTTTAGGTTCATCATGTATACCTAGAGCCATTTCATATTCATCCTGAAGCATGTCATGTTGAATTTGTCGTTCTTCTCTTGCAGGCTTAATTGAATGTGCGTAATCAATCAAATCACTGAATTCTTCATTGTTCCCGTCAGCTCCGTAGGTTATAAAGAACAATTTTATTGTATCCGAAATTGCAATTGATTGTAATTCTTTCATCAATGGATTTTGTTGCCAGTACGCTTCCATTTTTTGTTTTTGAGTTTTATCAAGTTCGTCATAATTTTCAAAAAAGTCTTTCATCTCATCTGATGCGTGAATTTTTTCCAATGCAACAGACATTATTTCACTAAAATATTTGTTAACGAATTGAGATTTTTCATCTGTTTTCTTAAAACTATTCTTTAGTTCTTTTGCAGTAGCTTTTCTACTTCCTTTACCTTTAACAAAAGCATCTGTTAATTTTTTAATTTCATGATCTTTTGGTTGAAATTTCGGTGGTTGAGTAGGCTTTTTAAGTTCTTCATTAATATCTGAATATGAACGTTCATTTTTTCTGCCGGATTGAGTTGTTACGCGTGATTCTATTTCTTTTCGCGGAGTATATGTATATGGAAAATCTTCTCTGGTCACATAAAATGAATGCCAAAAACTTCTATTTGGATACTTTATTCCAAAATAAGAAAGTGTTTGATAATTTATGTCAGAAAGAGCTTCAAAATCTTTAGAAATATCAAGTCTAAAGTCTTTATTGATCTCTTTTAGTGTTTTTCCTTCAATATAAATTTTTTTGAGAATGTATAATCCAAGATCATCTGATCCGTCTTTAAAAATTGGATTTCCTTCTTCTCTCATAACAGATATTTCAGCTAGAATACCTTCTCTGTATTTTTTATTCGGCATAGAACGCAAATTAGTGAATAGAGGCTCATCCGGATACATTTCTTTTACTTCTTCCAGGTTTTTAGCATGTGCAATATCACCAAAAACTATTTTCATCATTTGAGCTGGTGGGATATTTTGTCTATCCGAATAATCCGCGTTCAAGTAGGCTTTCATACTTTCCGGCATACCGCTTTTATTAAACGGTTGTTCATAAAAATTTGCCGGAGTACGGAAAAGTCTTTGCGTAAAATTTATATTGTAATCCTGATAAGCAAAAGGTTGATAACCGGGTATTTGTACTGGATTTGTTACAGAATCTTTGTTGCTGGAATGTTTCGCTGATACATTTCTTAGGGGTAAAAAATTAATTTTTTGTACTATCATTTTATTCTCCGTTTTGTAATTTTAAATACACTAAATATTTTTTTTGCTAAATTATCGTTAAAATATATATTTATGTTAAAATATCTCTTGAAAGTGGGAGAAAAGTATGAGTGATATAGTGACAATCGGAAGTGCAACAATGGATGTTTTTGTAGAATGTGATGATGCAAATATTGTTTCTGTCCGAAAAAAAGATCATTCTACAGACTTCATGAGTTACCCTTATGGAGCGAAATTAGAAATTGCGGATTTTGATACTCAAGTTGGCGGAGGTGGAGTCAATACAGCAGTAAACTTTGCAAATTTAGGCTTTTCTACAAGCGTAATTTTTAAAGTAGGCTATGACATTTATTCAAAAGGTTTATTTACTTTTTTTGAAGATAAAAATATAAATTTGTCATCTATAATTCAAGATAAAAAAGATTCAACGGGTTTTTCGATTATATTAACAAGTTTTGAAGGCGATAGAACTGTTCTTGCACACAGAGGTGCCAATGCTCATATTAAAAAATCTGAAATTGATTTTGAAGCTATAAAAAATGCCAAACTTCTTTATATTGCACCACTAAATGGTGATAGCAACAAAGTTCTTGATGATATTGTCAAATATGCTAAAGAAAATAATACCTATGTTTGTTTCAATGCCGGAACAACTGGGATTAAGAAAGGTTTTGGGTATTTAAGTAAAATTTTGAGTCTTGCAGATATTGTTGTTATGAATAAAGAAGAAGCATCAATGGCTACAGGGATTTATTTAAGACCTGACACTAAGGATGTAAAATATTCTCAAGAAATTGTACATCCTGATTTAAAAGAAATGTTTAATAAACTAAAAATTTCTGACTATCAAGTAATAGTTATTACTGATGGGAAACACGGAGCATACGCTTTTGATGGTAAAAAGTACTACTATTGCAAACCGTTTGACGGACCTGTAACATCAACTTTAGGAGCTGGAGATGCTTTTGCTTCAACTTTTTGTGCTGCAATGAGCAGATTTGGTAGGGATATATCAAAATCTCTTGTTGCGGGTTCTATTAATTCTTCAGCGGTTGTATCTAAATTCGGTGCAACACAAGGACTTCTAACTTTTGAAGAAATTGTCAAAACAATGGAACAACACCCTGAATATCAGAGTGTTGTTATATAATAATTATATTTTTCAAAGTTTTTAATTAGTCGATGCTTCGTATCTTTTTTTAGCATCTTCTATTATGTCATTAAATGTTCCTGCCGGAGCAACATCTTTGTTGTGCCAACTTCCAACATGTTTTACACTACCATCTTTATAAATTTCAGTAGTATCATTTGTTAATGATGTATTGTGAATAACCAATGCTTCTTTATTTGGATAGTAAAAAACTTGATATCTTGAACGATTAGTAAAATCATTGTCAGTACCAATTTGTTTTAATATATCTCGAATTTCTTTTTCTGTATACAAATCTGTGCAATCTTTAAACCTTGGTCCCGTCGAAGCTGCTGCTGTCGAGGACGCCTTATTTGCTAATGTGGGTTGCTGAACATAACTTTGCTTGAAAGTTATCGGGCTAACACTTAAACTTGACATAAAAACCTCCTTATTTATACCTGCAACAATATAGAAACGCTGACAAAATAAAAGTTGTCAGTGTTTCTCAGTACGATTAATAAAAATTTACACTATGCAATTTCTTCGTAAGCTTGCGGATTATTTAACAAATCATAATTTATTTCATTTTCATTGTCAGCAATAGCCGCAGCAACAACTGCATCAGAAGTTACATTAAGTACCGTTCTTAACATATCCGTAATTCTTTCAATTGTGAACAAGAACGCAAAACCTGCAACAAGTTGTTCCGGACTTAACCCCATACCATTCAAAATTAGTGCGATTGTGATTAAACCACCGCCAGGGATTCCTGCACAAGTGCTTGATGCAATGATAGCCAATAAAGCGATCTGAATAACAAGGAATAAGTCTAAAGGAACCTGATACGCTTGTGCTAAGA
Source organism: bacterium (assembly GCA_017471365.1). Classification (GTDB taxonomy): domain Bacteria; phylum Cyanobacteriota; class Vampirovibrionia; order Gastranaerophilales; family Gastranaerophilaceae; genus Zag111. The sequence continues at coordinate 25,584 of JAFUUC010000021.1, read as the reverse complement.
AAATTACCGCAACAGTTTGCAATAAAGCCGTTCCGTCAAAATTCAATGTAGCACCAAGAGGTAACACAAAGCTAGAAATTTTGTGGGAAATGCCGCGTTTTTCACAACAAGCAATAGTTAAAGGCAATGTTGCAGCAGAACTTGCCGTTCCGAAAGCAACCATAACAGCTTCCGCAATAGCAGAAAATAACATTGGAAATGAAACTTTTGAAAAACACCTTAAGAAAATCGGATAAATCATAAACATTTGAATTGCAAAACCCAGTAATAATACCATTAAGTACTTTGCAATCGGTGCGAAAATCAAAACACCAAAACTTGCAATTGCACTGGCTGTCAAAGCAAAAATACCTGGAGCAGCAAATAACATTATCCAATCTGTAATTTTCATGGTTGCAGCAAAAACAGATTCAAAAAATGAAACAATTGGTCTGTTTACATCTCCAACTTTCGCAAGAGCAAGAGCAAACAAAACAACAAACAAAATAATAGGAACCATATTGCCTGAAGCAAAAGCTTCAACAGGATTGTTAGGAATAAAGCCTAAAATCAAATTCAATATATTACCCTGTTGCTGCATTGCAATAGAAACAGATGACTGAACCTCGTTTGCAATGTTAGAGGAAATATACTGAGATGCTCCAATACCCGGCTGTATAAGTAACGCCAATGCCCCACCGATAATAACAGCAATTGTAGTTAAAATTCCATAGTAAATGATCATTTTAGACCCGAATTTACCAAGTTGTTTGTTATCACCAATACTTGTAATACCAATGATTATCGCCGATACAACAAGCGGTATAACAACCATTTGAATTAACCTTATAAAGACCTGTCCAAAAAACGTTAAAAGATTATCAATAAGAACATTCGGATGAGAATGTAAGAAAATACCTATAAGGACTCCGGCAATAATACCAAAGAAAATATGCCAGTTTCTCTTAATTCCCAAACCCAATGCTATCAAAATCTGCATGTGAAGCTTCATATTTATTTTTCCTCTAAACTACCTGTTATATAACTCGTTTATTATACAACCTTTTTATAAAAATATCAATATTTCTAATTAATTACTTCAATGGTAACAATTGAAACCAGCACATATAATCCTTTCATATATTTTAGATTTTAACAATTGTTACAATTATTTTATTTTCAAACCTTTTATATGTATAATTTTTTTTAGGGGAAAGGATCTCTAATATGGTTTTTGCAATTGTTGTATTAATAGTAATTTTGGCAGTTTTATTAGTACTTAAATTTACAAAATTTGACCTCAAAATTGTCGGATTTGTTTTTGCGATAATTTTTGTTTGTTCAACAATTGGTATTTGTGTTACAAAGCCGGTTATGCACAAGCCTTTTTCTATAAATATTATTGAATATCTTATAAAAATTAATACTGATGGATCAGTGACTACAACAAAACAAACTACAACAACGGTCTTGGAGGACAAAGTTCAAAAATGAAAAAGATAATATCTTTAATAATTACACTGTTTTATATATCAACAAATGCTTGTTTTGCTTTTAGTGAATTGTACTACTTGAAAAATACAACAACTACAGCAATTCAACCTCTTATAGTTTCATCATATTCCGACCAGAATTTTAAAATTCAAAAACAAAACCCTTATTACGGAATAAATTCAAATGACAGTTCGGAATATGCCATTGTAATTTTACAACAAAGCGGTAGTAACCTATTTTATTACTACAGTTCAAACACGAATAAAAAGTTAAACAAAAAAATACTAAAAAGTATAAAAAAAGCGGGAATTGTTACCGAACAATCTTTAAATCAAAATATTATAGGAGTATATGACAATTTGGCTCAAAACACTCTTAACCCTGTTGCGAACACAAATCGTTATACTTTTGAGGATCCAAAACCTGTAGTGTATAATCAAACAACAACAAATATCTACAATCAGGGTAATTCATTACAAGGTTATGTTGCACAAGTTTCTGAAGGTTCAAAAATTGCAACATACTTACAAAATCCTATAAATACCGCAACAGCAGCAAAAGGTGATCGTATTACTGCTGTTTTGACAAAAAATTGGACTTATAATGGTCATGTTATTGCACCACAAGGAAGTGTTGTATATGGGACTTTGATTAAGGCTCGTCCTGCAAGCTACGGTTCAAGAAACGGAAGGGTTGTAATAGACTTTAACCAGCTCGTTACACCGGAAAATAAAGTTTATAATATTTCAACCGAAGAAATTGATTTTACGGTAACGAATGAAGGTAAAATCGCAAGATCAGCCGGCAGTGTAGTTGCCGGGGCGGCAATTGGAGCTTTGGCAGGACTGTTAATTGGAGCAATTGGATCTGGGAATGTAGGTTCAACTGCCGCAATTGGAGCAGGAATTGGTGCAGGTAGTGCTTTGATCGGTACAACCGCCGAAAGAGGAATCGATGCGGAAATCCCTTCTTTTACGGAATTAGAGTTGACATTAACTCAGCCGTTGAATGTTACAATTAGTTATTAAGGTGAAAATGAACAAAAGACTTGTTATTATTGGATTATTAATTTTAGTTACTGCTCTTGTAGGCAAGTTATTGTTCGTTTTTGGCAAAAATATTAAACTTGATGATTTTCATAAGTCCGCGGTAATATTTGTTATAAAACCATCGGAAAACTTACAAGAAGTAAAGTACATTAAATCTTTATGTGCTGTCTTGGATCCAGAAGATGAGGTAAAAATAATTAAATCATCTTCAAGTTCTTATTTAATTTACGAGGGTTCTGCGGCAGATAGTTCAAATATTTCAAAAGTTTTTGAAGAATTTTCCAAAGACACGGAAGCAAGTTCGTATGGTGAGGGGATAAAAAAAGCTTTAGACCATGCTTTGACAATGAAGAAAGAGGGTTATGTTCCTTCGGTTGTAGTTGTTGGCGATTTGGTTAATGAGGGAGACATCTCAAAACAAATTAACTGGCAAACATTACCTAAAAATATTGAAAAAGTAAAACAATACATTCCGGAGCTTGCTATGATGTTTATTTATGCATCACCGGAAAAATTGGATATTGTTAAAACTAAATTAAATCCGGTTTTAGGAGAAACAAAACTTATAATAGCAAATAAAGTTGGTGCGGATAAGGCTAACCGAAGATTTTTAAAGGCAATAGGACGATAAAAGGAGAAAATAATGGCTTTTACTATTAGTTCAAAAAATAACGAAAAAACATTTGCAGACAAAGAATTGATTAATATCAGTTCAAAAGACGGATTCGATTTTAAAGTTAACGTAGATTTCAATTTTATGCTTGCTGTTCAATATGACAGCAAAACTAATCGTTGTGTTTTATTGAATCAATTTGGTAATAAACGTTTTCTATTTAAGGGAAAACCACTACCAGCAAGTCTTGAAATTGATAAAGTTTGCAAAATTATGATAGAAGGTTCGGATGAATTTATTACAATAAAAGTTCTTGGTAATGCATCAAATGCAACCCTGTTTGAAGAAAACATGACAGAAGAAGATATACGTGCAATATATGGGAATGATGTTAATGCTGCGGCAAGAATAAAAATTGAAAAAAGGAAAAACGAAATCGAAGAAGCACGTGTCGCAACTATAAATGAAATTGCCGCTCAAATTAATTTGCTGAAACATAAAATTTCGATGAACTCAAAAGCAGGGATATTTTTGCATATAGCAATGTTTTTAGCTTCATTGGTTTGTGCTTTCGGTGTATCTAATTATCTTACCGGCTTGCCTCTAAGTGATGCTGGCAGCGTAATTCAAATGCCTACAAATATGAAACTTATATTTGTTTATGCGGCAGTTATATTTGGTGTAGGTCTTGTTTTAAAACAAGGTGTGTTTCTTTATTTGCAAAATAAAATTGGAGAAGATACAACAACGACACGAATAGCTGAAAAATTCATGATAATGCTTTCTTTCCTTTTCTATATTGCAATTTATATTATCAATGTTCTTTATTATTTAACACCAAAGGCGTTTCCTTTATTTGCGGTGTTTGTTTCGCTATTTTTTGTGGGTACAGCTTTGACACTTGCACTTGCTTGCGGATATTTCAAAAATACAAACCTTGAAACTCGTAAAGAGCTTGATGTATATGAATATCGCAAAGATTTTGAACACGTTATAAAAGAATACCAATTATGGATCGAAAGATTTGTGAATACTTTAAGTACAACTAAAATAAATAATATTAAAGATAAATTATTTACATTACAAATAAAATCTGTAGGTGAAATTCTTCTTGGGATATTAACGGCACCATTTTTGGCTTATGGTGTTTCAAACACTTTGGCTTCTTGTTTTCCGGAAGCCGCTGGTTGGATAAGGATTTCCGGTTTAAGATTTAGTCCTATTTTTCTTGTTTTAGCGACATTTTTGATTATTTTTGCATTTTTCTCATTTGTAAACGGCTTTTTATCTAACAAAAAAATACAAGCTTCAAATGTTTTAAAACAAGATGGATTTAGCAATTACATTCAACACGGTGTAGAAATTTACGGACTTGAAGGTGTCAAAAAAATTGATTCTGAGATGAGGCGATCTTTTATAATTGCTGTCGCAATCGTTATTATTGAATTTTCGATGAACGTTTCGTATTTTATGCAAGAAATCGGTCAGGATTTAAGTGGTATGCTTTTGAGTGCGGTTGCGGCTTTGGTACCGACAGCATTACTTATTGCCGAAACTTACATGCTCAGTCAAACCCGATTTGAATCTTTTGCTTGCGAAGAATTAATTTCCAAAATAGACAGAGACTAATGATATACAAGATATTTTTACCAATATTAATTTTAATAACGATTATAGTGACTTCGTGCATTTGTGTGATGAAACCTCAAATGCATAAGTCAGTATTGGTTTACAATTCCGATTATCAAATTACTCCGCAAAAAGAAGTTACTGTCGAACAAAAAACTTTACCGTCAAGACCGGTTCAAATTCAGCCTCAGCCGCTTGAAACCAGTGTTACACAGGTGCAGACTCAAACAACTGAACTCGCTCCGAAAATTATACACGTTTATAAAGAATCGACACCAACAGTAAAAGTAGAAACTCAATCAACTAAAGTTCAACCACAACAACAGGTTAAAACGACAAAAACAACTTCTGTACCAAAAACAACGCAGACAGATTACGGAATTGATGTTAAAGAAATTGCTAAACGGACTGTTCAAAATAATGTTTCACAAACCACCATACAGGATAAACCAATTCAGCAGCAAACAAAAGTTGCACCACAAACAACAACTCAAAAGATAATCAATTCGGGAACTTTTCAAACAACCAAGACTCAACCAGTAAAAATTTTAACTGCACAAGAGGAAGAAATTGCCTGGAACAAATGGCGTTCTGATTTACAAAATAAAATTATGCAGGATGTAAAACTTCCGGCAGTACCATCGGGGACTATTTTCCGTTTCACCTTTAACGTGGACAAATTCGGGAAAATTACCAATGTTCAAACTTGGTCTGACACATCGAAATATACACCTTATGCAATTCAATATATGGCTCCGGTAATCAGAAGTTACCAAGGACGCTCCATTCTGAATTTTCCATCTGGCTCAAACCGAACTTCAACTATTGTTGTTGGTGGATGGAAAATTGCAGCAAATACAAAACTTAGTACCCCCCAAGATTTTAATGATACTGAAAGGATTAAAAAATAATGTATAAATGCAGCGAATGTGGAACTGAATATGAGATAAAACCTGACTATTGTGATTGCGGAAATGATATTTTTCAAATTGTCATAAAAAAAGAAGAACCTGAACAAAAAACAAAAACACAACAAGAAATTAAGCAAACTCATAATATTCCGAAATTACAACCGCCGAAAAAGAAAAAGACCGAAGGTATTAACCCATTATCCTTTTGTATATTTATTTTTTGTCTGATTTTATCTTTTGTTATAATATTTTTTATCGGAAACCCTAAAACAGAAGTTGCTAAAGATGGTTCAAAACCTGAAAAAATAAATAAAAATATTCCACCTATAGATAGTTTTTGGGATAACACGACAATAGGAATTGAACTTGACAATCACCCAGCCCCTGTTTTACAGGAAGAATCTCAGATTCAGAATAAAACGCAAGCCCAGATACAGCCCTCTGAACCAAAGGTCATTATTCAACCTCAAATCGTTTATGTACACGATGCTCCCGCAGCGAATCAAAGCAAAACTATAACCTCAAAACCACAACAAACTCAGGCAAAACAAGTACAAGTCAAAACAACATCCGTAAATACCACAACACCTGAGAATGCAAAAAGTAACCAGCCTGTCAAAGTTAATACTCCACAACTTGTAACACCAAAACAAAATACAAATACTATTTCAAATATTACAAAAAATCCTGTTCAAACAGCAAGTCCAACAATAATTCCTAAACAAACAACGCAAATAACAACCAATATAACAACGAAACCAATATCTTCAAATACTTCTGTTTTACCTTCTGCTCCTCAACCTGCAACAACTTCTCAAGCAACGAATGCTTTAAATGCTGCCGCTGCAAAGCAAGAACTTGCAAACTACAAAGTTTCATTAAGGAATGTTATTGGTAAGAAAATCGATTTTGCAAGCGTGGTAGGTGACGGGGATTGTGCAATCACGTTTAAAGTTAACAATAATGGTCAATTAACAAATCGAACATTTGCGAAACAATCTTCTAATATAACTCTCAATGATGCCGTATACAAGGCAATGATGTCCACCCCAAGTTACAACCCGCCACCTAAAGCATACAACAACGAAACCCTACGTTTAAATGTAAGATTTTATAATGGGAATTTTGAAATAAAATTAAACTAGTCCTTTATAAATTCATAATTTTGTTCTGGCACTTGAATAGGTGCAACCGTAGGTTGAGACTGAATAGACTGTGTCATTGTATTTGAGAAATCGGCAAGATTATTTATATTATAAAAGTGTCCACCAGTTGTTGAAGCAAGACAACTCAAGGCTTTTGAAGATGAAGATACCAATACTACGTCTATATGGACATCTGATCTTTTTTGCATAAGCCGTTTTGCAAATTCACAAGGATCTCCCCCACAATTTTCTCCCCCATCTGTTATCAAAACAATTTTTTTAGGGGAAACATTATCAAGTCCCGCAAAATCGCTATTTACAGTTCTTTCAAGTGCATAAACCAAAGGAGTCGCTCCGCCTAAATTTACGGTGTTCATACCTGAAATTATAGAAGCAGCATTCGCCGGTGCAATCGGTGCTACTTGCTGAGTCGCAGCACAGACTCCTGTCGTTGAACCTATAGGACTTGCCTGAGTTATAACTTTAAGTTTTTTACCGTTTTTAACAATCTGTTGAACTTCTCCTACATTAGCTACATTCGACGGATTGTGACCATAATTGTCATGCCCGAAAACCCTAAAACCTAAGTTGGTAGAAGGTGAAATTTGTGCAACAATTGATAACATACTGCGTTTTGCTACCCCTATCCAATTTGCCATACTGCCGGAAAAATCCATAACAATTTCCACTGTTCCAACAGGGTTTGCATTAACAATATTTGAAGATACATAACTTTGTGCTGAATAATTATTATAAAAATTTTGATTCACTGCATTTGAAGGGGATGAAATTACATTTCCACCTGTTTTTACAACTCCCGAAGTATTAACTTTATACTTCGTTGCAGCAAAAGCACAACAAGAGGATATAAATGCGATAGTTATTAGTAAAATAAAGTATTTTTTCATCATATGACTCCGCTTTCTTAATATTGTAACACGATAATATTAAAATAACAGTTTTTTATTTGTAAAATATCTTAATTTGTGCAATAATCAGTGCCATAGACTGGAGAGTGTACATTATGGATTACAAGTTAACTAAAACATCATCAAAAAATGCTTTTGAGTACAAATATTTGGTTAGTAAAATTTTTCCATTTATAAAGCCACATATTGGTAGAATTATTTTAAATCTAATTATAGCAGTACCACTGGGACTTTTAGATGGTGTCGTAGCTTATGCCCTGAAACCGTATATGGATTGCGTAATCAATGGAAGAACATTTAATTTCTTCGGGTTGTCAGTGGAACAAAATACTTTGGCTCTTGTAATCCCTTTTGGTATAGTCCTTTTTGCAGTTACACAAGGGATTTTAAAATATTTGAATAATTATTTGACTGATTGGACAGGAAACAAAATTGCAAATTCACTAAAAGTTGAATTATTTAAAAAGCTAACATCACTTGATCCTAAATTTTACGATGTAAATTCTTCAGGAATAGTGCTTACAAGATTCTTTACCGACCCTGAAACAGCCTCCAAAAATATAATAAACACATTTAAAACAATAGTAATGACAGGATGTGGAATATTAGGACTGGTAACAGTACTACTTTATAACTCGTGGAAACTTGCATTTATAGGCATTACAATTATGGCAATTGCTATTACACCGGTTGTTTTTATTAGAAAAAAAATTAAAAAAGTATCTAACGCTAATATGATTGTTGGCGGTGATATGACCACTAATTTTAACGAGACCTTTGCCGGTAACAAAATTGTTAATGCATATAATTTGCAGCAACTTCAAAATGAAAAATTTGAAAATCAAATTAAAACGCAATTTGATTTAACAATTTCATTAACAAAAAGAGTTGGTTGGATGTCGCCAATAATGTATTTTATTTGTTCAATAGGTATCGCTATTGTAATGTTTTACGGGAACCACTTAATTATAAGCGAGCAAATGACTGCTGGGAGTTTTGCTTCATTTATAACATCATTATTACTTTTATATAAGCCTGTAAAAGATCTTGGACGAACTTTGACTGATTTGCAAACGACTTTTGTTGCAATGAGCAGAGTATTTGAACTTTTCGATCTTGAACCGCAAATTATAAATAAAAATAATGCAATAAAACTTGATAGATTAAATTCCGGTATTGATTATGAGGGTGTTACTTTTGAATATGAACAAAATACTCCTGTGTTAAATAATTTTAATCTGCATATTGATAAAGGTGAAACTATTGCTCTTGTTGGAAACTCTGGAGGCGGTAAAAGTACTATAGTAAACTTGCTGCCTCGTTTTTACGATGTTCAATATGGTGCGATAAAAATTGATGGAATTGATATAAGAGAATTCGATATAAATTCATTGAGGAGCAACATTTCGTTTGTTTTTCAGGATAATTACCTATTCTCAGGTACTATTAAAGAAAATATTCTTATGGGCAATCAGAATGCGAATGATGCTGACTTAGAACGAGTAATAAAACTGGCACATCTTGATGAATTTATAAATCATCTTGAAAACGGAATAAACACCTACGTTGGAGAAAGAGGTGCTTCTTTATCAGGAGGGCAAAGACAAAGAGTTGCAATTGCAAGAGCAATGATTAAAGATGCTCCTATTGTAATTTTAGATGAAGCTACCTCAGCACTCGATAATGAATCCGAAGCTATTGTTCAAAAGGCATTAAACAACCTTATGCAAAATAAAACGGTTTTTGTAATTGCACATAGACTTTCAACTATTAATAACGCAAATAGAATTGCTGTTATTAATGACGGAAATCTGGTTGAACTCGGAACTCATGAACAATTAATCCAAATTCCAGAAGGTGCTTATAAACACCTTTATGAAATGCAATTCAAAAATCAGATGGAAAATGATTCTCTTGAAGCTGTTTAAGAATTTTAGCAACATTCTTATTCAATTCTTCAAGTGTTGAATCATTATAAATAACAAAATCGGATTTGCGTATTTTTTCTTCCTGATTTTGCTGTGAATTTATTCTTTGGATTGCGTAATCACGGGTATAACCATTGCGGGTAATCAATCGTTGCAAGCGTATTGTGTCATCTGCATACACAAAAATAATAGTATCAAACAGATCTTCCATTCCGGCTTCAAACAAAAGCGGAACAGAAACAAATGCCATTTTATTGTAATTTTTATTTAAAAAATTATTTATTTCGACCCTAATTTTAGGATGTAAAATATTTTCAAGTTTTTTCTTCATTTTTTTATCTGAAAAAACTATTTTGCCAAGTTTTTCACGAGAGACTTTATTACGTTCAAAAACATCGAAATTTTGGAATTCATCTTGAATTTCAATTGAATTATCAAGTAATTTATGAGCAACCTTATCTGTATCTAATACAGGGAAATTTAAAGAAGAAATAATTTTTTCAACTTCCGATTTTCCACTTGCTATATTTCCGACAATAGCAATTCTCATAGTTAATAAAACCTCTTTATTATTTTTCAGCCAAATTATTTAAAAAATTACGTAACTCTTTGATTTGCTTTGGTTTAATAGGTTTAAATTCTCCACGTTTAAGACCGTCCAAATTAAAGATAGCATGCTGAATACGCTTAAGAGAAATTACCTCAAACCCAAGATATGCCAGCATTTTACGTATTTGCCTATTTAGTCCCTGATATAAAAGGATTCCCAAAACAGTTTTATCTTTGTCAATTTCAAGAACATCAACTTGAGCATAAGCTATTTTTTGTGGCTCGATTTCAATCCCTTTATACATTTTATCAATGTCATTTTGAGTAATTTTACCTTTAATAACAACTCTATAGAGTTTTGGAACTTTTACAGAGGGATGAGTTAATTCATTTGCAAGATCACCATCATTTGTCAAAAGCAATAGTCCTGTTGATTCTCTATCAAGCCTGCCAACCGGTTTCAGATGATGTAGATTTTCAGGTAAAATATCATATATTGTTTTTCTACCTTTTTCATCTTCGGACGATGTAATATATCCTGCCGGTTTATAAAATCTGTAGTATTCGTGTTTTACAGGATGAATAAACTTACCTTCGACAAAGACCTTATCTTTTTCTGACACACTAAATCCAAGTTCTGTAACTTTTTTACCGTTAATAAAAACTTTTCCTGATGCGATTAATTCATCTGCTTTGCGGCGGGAACACAAACCGGATGAGGCAATATATTTATTTAAACGTTGATTGGACATTTCACTTCCCTTTCAAATAATGTTCCAAGCGGCTCCGGGATATGCCTATACAATTTTGCATTGGAATGAACTGCAACAATTACAACATCAGCTTGAACGAATATCTTACCGGTTTGCTTAGACCTTATTATCTGTTTAAACGTAGCACTCAAACCCTTAAAATCCGAGACTTCTGTTTCTATTACGACAGTATCTTCTAATTTTGCAGAAGCTTTATATTTAATATTTATACTTGAAACCGGAAGTAATATATCCATATTTTCAAGCTCTTTTAGGGTATAACCGAGCGAATTACAAAATTCAACCCTTCCCATTTCCATCCATCTTAGATAAGCTCCGTGCCACACTACACCATAATTATCAGTATCTGAAAAATATACTTTTTGTTCAAATATGTGTTTCATAATAAAGCCATTATAGCATTAAAATATTTTATGTATAATTAAGCTATGATTGAAAAAATTTCAGACAAAGTAATAAATCGTTTAACCCTTTACCATTGTATTTTGCAGGATTACATAAATAAAAAAAAGGAATTTATATCAAGTAAGCAAATTGCTAATTTATTGAAAATTGATGATTCACAAGTTCGTAAAGACGTAAATCTGTTGAACAAATCCGGAAAATCTCGTGTGGGATACATCGTCAAAGATCTTAAAAAATCTATAGAGACCACACTTGGTTTTTCAAAATCCAAAAGAGCATACATAATTGGAGCGGGAAATTTGGGGATGGCTTTGGCAAAATATGATAATTTTTCAAATTACGGTTTAAACATTGTTTGTCTTTTTGATAATGACCAAAATAAAATAGGAAAAGAAGTTAATAATAAAAAAATACTTGATATAAAAGAGCTTCCTGTTTATGTTTGGCAGCATTACATCGATATAGCAATTTTGACGGTTCCAGCACAGTTTGCACAAGATACGGCAAAATTTTTGGTCAACACCGGCATAAAATACATTTGGAACTTTACTCCGGTAGTACTTGATGTTCCGGAAGATGTTCAAGTATGGAATGAAAATTTGATGGGGAATTTTTTACAATTTACCTACAATATTAATTAGCAAGAAAATTAATCAATAATAATTTCTTTTTCATTGCGGTAAGTTACATATCCTAAATTTGCTTTAGGAGGTTTTTTAACATATTTACTTTTTGTGTATATAACTCCAACTTTAGATGAATTTGCCACAGAATAGTTTTTTGCTAAATTGGCACACTTCAATATCAATTCATCTGTAAGATTTTGTGTTTTTAAAAGAACGTGCGAACCCGGACAATCTTTTGTATGAAACCATAAATCCTCATCCTTTGCGAGTTTTGAAACTATATAATCATTTTGTCTGTTATTTTTCCCAATGTAAATTCTGGTTTCGTTTTCAAGCTCAATTTTTATAATATTATTTTCAGGTTTTTCAGCAGATTTTTCATTTTTCATTTCATATTTTATATCTAAAAGCTCATCCAAATTAGAGGCAATGCTAATTGAATACAAAAGATGTTCAAAATAAGACTTTTTCTGAAGTGCTTGTTCGATAAGTTCTGCAAGCTTTATATTTGCTGTTTTGGATTTGTTATATTTTTTGTAAAACAAATTTGCATTATCCTTTAGAGATTTCAGAGGATTCAAATTAATGGAAATTTGTTTATCATTTTCATAATCATAAACATTTACAGTAGCTGAATAGTCTTTAAGATTATACAAATTAGCCATAATCAAATCACCGTAGAGTCTGTATCTATCAGAACTTTTGTATTTTTGCAGTTGCTGTTGCATTTCATTTAAAGACTTTTCGACCTTTTTAAGATTATTATTAATTTCGTGCAAATAAGTATTTTGCAAAGATTTAATTTTATTTTGTTCTATTTTTTCGGCGTAATAATTGTCTACAGCTGAATTTACTCCCTGCGGATAAATTTTATCTACGATTTGATCTAACGAAGAATTCGAAAGCAAGGATGCATATTTTGTTCTTAAATAGCCTTCAGAATCCTGTTTTGGCGGATAAGTATAAGGAATAGTACCGTAAACTTCTCTTACCTGGCTTTTATCAGCTCCAACATTATGAGCACAACCTAAAATAATATTTGTGTCGCAGTTGTACAAAATGATGTTTGAATATTTTCCCATAAGTTCGATAGCTAGACATAAATAAATTTTATCCCCGATTTCATTGTAAGATTCAACATATATTTCTAAAATTCGCTCATAATCCGGTTGAAAAATTTTTGCAATTCTCGCGTTATTCAGATATTTTCTTAACAGCATACAGAACATTGGTGGCTTTTGAGGAATTTCAATATGACGTTTTTTTTGATTCTCCTCTGACATAAAACAAACATGATAAAATTGAGGGTCAATATTAACGTATAATTGTCGAGTTTTTCCCTGATTTCTTAATGAAAATATAATTTCACGTCTTGTAGGTTGCTGAATTTTATTAATTTTTGAACCTGCAAAAAAGCTGTTTTGTTCCTGTATAAAAGCTTTTAAGGTTAACGCATCAAAACTTTTCATATAAAAAACTTAGCAAAAATGAATATTTTTGTCTAATAAATTTATTTTTGTGATAGGATATGTTTGAAAAGTTATAAAGGAAGATTAAGAGAATGATTAAAACAGAATTTAAAGATCACGAATGTGGTAAATTGAACCTTGATAATGTAGAACAAAATGTTACTTTATCCGGCTGGGTTTCAACAATAAGAGACCTTGGCGGAATTTTATTTATTGAACTCAGAGACAGAAGCGGATTTTTTCAATTAGTTGCAAATCCACAAATTAACCCTGAGGTTCACAAAGTTTTTGGACAGGTAAAGAGCGAATATGTTATCAAAGTGAGCGGTAAAGTTACAAAACGTCCGCCAGAAACATATAACGAAAAATATCCTACAGGTCAGGTTGAAATGTATCCTGATAGCGTGGAAATTTTATCGGCAGCAAAGGTTTTGCCATTTGTCCTTGATGATGAAAATGTATCTGAGGACATAAGATTAAAATACAGATATTTAGATTTAAGACGTGAACCAATGCTTTCAAAACTTGTCCTTCGTCACAATATTGTTCAAGCTATAAGAAACTATTTGAATGGATTGGACTTTTTGGAAGTAGAAACTCCAATTTTGATCAAAACTACTCCGGAAGGTGCGAGAGATTACTTGGTACCGTCACGTGTACAAGAGGGTAAGTTTTTCGCACTCCCTCAGTCACCACAAATTTTTAAACAACTTCTTATGGTTGGCGGAATAGAAAGATATTATCAAATAGCAAAATGCTTTAGAGATGAAGATTTGCGAGCAGACAGGCAACCTGAATTTACTCAGGTTGATTTGGAAATGTCATTTGTTAAACAAGAAGATGTAATAAGAGTTGTTGAAGGTTTAATTGTAGACGCGTTTAAAGCCGCAGGAGTAGACGTAAAACCTCCGTTCACTCAAATTTCTTGGCAGGAAGCAATGGATAGATTTGGTTCGGATAAACCTGATACAAGGTTTGATTTAGAACTCTTTGATATCGGCGACATTATTATGCAATCCGAATTTCAAATTGTTAAAAATACTCTCGAACAAGGTGGAATTGTTCGCGGCATAAGAATTCCGGGCGGAGCTAAATTCTCAAGAAAAGAAATTGACGATATTACAAAAATAGCTGTTTCCTTCGGTGCTAAAGCTCTTGCAAATATTATTTATCAAGAAGACGGAACTGCAAAATCCCCTGTACTAAAATTTGTAACAGAAGAACAAGCTAAACAAATTCAACAACGAGCAAATGCTCAAGCAGGTGATATAATATTCTTCCTTGCTGATAAACCAAAACTTGTTTACGACATTATGGGAAGATTAAGACTTCACTTTGGTAAAATGCTCAACCTTATAGACGAAAATAAACACAGTCTTTTGTGGGTTGTAGACTTCCCGATGTTTGAATGGAGTGATGAAGAAGGCAGATTTATGGCAATGCACCACCCATTCACATCTCCAAACCTTGAAGACATCGACAAACTAAAATCCGGTGACCTTGGCAATGTAAAATCAATTGCTTACGATATCGTTTATAACGGAACAGAACTCGGCGGTGGCAGTGTTAGGATTCATTCATCCGAAATTCAATCCGAAATATTCAAAGCTTTAGGTTTAACCCAAGAAGAAGCTGAAGAAAAATTCGGATTCATGGTAAATGCTTTGCAGTACGGTACTCCACCTCATGCCGGTTTAGCAATTGGTTTGGATAGATTGGTTGCACTACTTGCCAGAACAGATTCTATTCGTGATGTTATTGCATTCCCGAAAAACGCTGGAGCAAAATGTCTGATGAGTGGAGCTCCGGGAGAAGCTTCAATTCAACAACTTAGAGAACTGCACATTAAAAGTACAGTTAATAAATAAATTCTTGTAATCTAACTTCCAAATGACGACCTTTATTTTGGTCGTCTTTTTATTTGTAAAGTTTTAATAATTGAAATTAAAGTTTATTTAAGAAAATACCGTTATAAAACAAGTAAAGGTATTACTGTATGAAAAAAGGTTTTCGCAAAATTGATATTAATTTTATAAGACAACTTACAGGTAATTTGGATAGAAATAGAGTTAATCTAAACGATTCCGGAATGAATAGTGTTTGGCAGCTCGTAAATAAAAATTATGACAGCGAAATTGATATCGAAGAAATTACCTCTTTTATTAACAATCTTATGGAATATGATAAAAATGGTAATAATGACGGTATTTTAAGCAATAAAGAAATAAACAAATATCTTAAAGATCTTCGTAAAAAAGATGATATATATACACCTGTAAATGATATTAAAGCTCAAACAGTAAGAGAATTCCTCGAGATCTTTATCAATTATTCTGATAAAAGCAGCGATAATAATACAAGAACTGATAATGATGATGGAAGTTATTCTATATCAACCGGTCCAAATAACAAAAAACGAATAACAAATTTTGATAAAGATAATCACATAATATCTATTGAAGAAAATTATTACAACAAAACAACCGTAAAAGATGCAAATGGTAATATTATCAAAATTATAACCAGAGAATTTTATGATAAGAAAGAAGAAATCTATGAAAACGGTAAAATATCTCGCATAGATTATTATAAACAGGACGACAATGACAGCCCTTACTTGCTTATAAAAAAAGAATACTATGAAAACGAAATCCGAAGTTACACCGATTTTTATAGCAATAATAAAGTTGCATACAGAACAATTAAGAATGGCAACAGGGAAGCTTTTTATTGTGTAACAAACGGGGAGTGTGCAAAATACCCGGAATATGAAGTTATTTATGGCGAAAATTCCAATTATCCACAGACAAAAATCGAGTATGAAAATAACGAAGTTGTAAATGAATATCATTATGACAACTCTCAACATATAACAAGTCATGTTAAGTATATGAACGGAGTAAAGGTTGAAACGAGCTTTGCACCGTCTTATGCAAATATACTTATATCAAAAAAAGAAGATGGAGTTATAGATCATCATGAGCAGGGTGATACAGGTGATTGTTGGCTTCTGGACGGGTTGGATGCTCTATCTACCGTAAGCTGGGGTAGACAAGCTATAAAAGATTGTATCAGTAGAGATGAAAATGGGAATATTGTTGTTCATCTAGAAGGTGCGTATGGGAAAAAGAAAGATTTTATTGTAACACCGGAAGAAATCGAACAAGCCGATGAAAATGATGAATGGTCATTTGGAGATAGAGATTCTGTTATTTTTGAAATTGCACTGGAAAAATATCGCCGCCAATTCGGTGAAAGAAACGATGATGGCGGTAAATTTGAAGAAATCAGCAGACTTATTCTAGGCAAGAATAGATATTATGTTAAGTTAAACGAAAAAAGTGAAATTTCACATTACATTGAATTATTGAAAAATAACCCCGATGAATATGTAATTGATACAGGATTTGAGCTTGAAGAAGGCTGGCATTCAATATGTGTTAAAAGAGTTGAAACCGGTGTTGATGGCAAAACTTATGTTATCCTATCAAATCCTTATGATAACAGAGCAGAAATAAGAATGACCAAAACAGAATTTTTAAATAAGGTAGGATATATTGAAGTAACCAAAAGACCTGATAAATATAAAAATACTAAAGTTGAAGATATAAATTCTGATTCTAAAATCGGAACATTCAAAATGGGGACAAAATCTAGCAATCAAAAATTCTTATCTATTTTATGTTCATTATACAGCAAACCTGAAGGTGAAAAACTTATAAAACAAATAATTAAACACGATTCAAAAGGTAACATAATAATTGAATTTCCAAATACAAATTACCCAATGGTAATCTCAAAATACGACATAGCACGAGCACAATTTAGCGGAATGTATTCAACCGGAGATGATGACGTTACAGCATTGGAAATTGCCCTCGAGCGGTATGCAAATAAAGATAACAACAATACGCCTGAAAGTGTTAATTACACAGATTATACACAAATGTCCGCAGATGAAATCTTGTCACTTTTATCTGGAGAAGAATATGAAACTTGGCATTCTATACCAGATGTTATAAAAGGTCTAAATTTAGATTATATTAACAGCGAGGTTTATACAGTAGAATATAACGGTGAATACTATAGTGTAAAACGAGTAGAAACAAATGCTCTAGGACAAATTGTTTTTGTACTTACAAGCCCAATAGATACTTCCATAGAACTAAAGTATACATCGGAAGAAATGCTTCATTTCGATCTATGTCACCACCTTTGCAAAAGAAAGTTTGAGATTTTATAATTTTATCATTCATTTGTATTAGATAGCATGTTTTTTTGCTCAAAAAAATGGGATTAATATACATGATGAAATCAAAGGAGGTCATCATGGCTATCAATTTAATTCTGTTCGGTTTTATCGTTTACACTGCATTGATTGTAGTACCAAGTATCTGGGAAGAACTAACAGCAGAAGGATAAGCTAAAAACTTAAAATTTCAGCATCCACAGTCAGGAGAGATTGATTGTTTTTTAGTGTGAGTAGTACATTTAATTCGTTAAATGCTCGTTTTGTGTTGGTTTAATTATCACTCAGACAAATATACCCAAGTGTTGAATCACTAATATTTCTTGTTACATGACTTTCCATAGTACCAGAAAACATAGTTGAACTTGCGAGAAAACATCTAGTCAAACTTCTTGTACTATCGCTAGAATATTCACTAGAACTCCATAAATGGATATCTAAAGGAGCATCTGGACTAATTTTATTCGCCATTTCTTCATCCCATGTCACACTTCCAGATGTGTAAGTATCACCGCCTTTAACATTAATTTTAGGAAATACTTCCACCGCAATATTTGTCAGCTCGGCTGTACTTGGTAAGTGACCACCCATTTCTTTACACGTTACCAACGCTCCTACCCAGTAATCGGTTTCTCCTTCATATGGGCAGTGTTCGATCTCCGGATACTTGGAGTTTCCTAAGTACTTAGAACAATCCATTGCCGGTGGTGTGTCTAACTGTTTAATTATTTTATAATCACCAACAGTCGCTAATACCGCAGGTCCTTCGGCGATAGTAATTGAAGCTTTATTCATAGCAGTCAAATCTTTACCTATTTTATTTGGCATGCGGCTACCATTTAAGTCATACAGTCCGTCCACACAACTATGTATCTTTTTGTTATCAGATTTTATACTATCAGGATCTGAAATACATTTCTTATTATAAGTAAGAAACATAGGAGTACCGTCACCTAATACCATTGCTACTGGTGCCATAAATTCTTCTTCATCAGTTACTGTTCCGAGTCCTAATGCATCTGCTGTGTTTAGTTTAGTAATTTCAACAGTTTTATCTTCCGCACCGTTGTTGTATGTTATTTCACTATATGGAATACATTCACTAAACGTTGAATTAGTACCGTCACATATTTTTGTGATCTTCATGTATTTAGATAGTTCTTCAACAAATTCAGCAGTACTACTATAGGTGTTGTTAATCCCTCCATGTAAGTCGAGCATGTTAAGTCCTTGAATTAATTTAGCTTCAGTGACTTTTTTCTGATTACCGTCGACTTTTTCATTCACTTTTGCGATCAATGTTGGCAGAGTCAACGCTGTGACTACGCCGATGATTGCAAGGGTGATCAGGACCTCTGCGAGAGTAAAACCTGCTTTAGAGGCAAGTGGTGGCATGTGTGATTTTTTCATAGTTTCTCCTATAAATTTATTAAGTAATATTATTA
Organism: bacterium; assembly: GCA_017471365.1. Classification (GTDB taxonomy): domain Bacteria; phylum Cyanobacteriota; class Vampirovibrionia; order Gastranaerophilales; family Gastranaerophilaceae; genus Zag111. Next base: position 6,391 of record JAFUUC010000021.1, on the reverse strand, counting down.
ATTTTTAATTAAAAAAGATAAATTTTAATTAAAAACATGTAATTAATTAGCACATTATTTTAAATCTGTCAATAGAAGACCAAAAAGCTATAATTTTAGTATGAGCGTTAGCGAAGATTTAAAGATACTTTTATTGAAAGAAAAAACCACTATTACTGAACTAGCTGCACTCGCATCTAAAAAATCAGGTAAAAAATATACTGTTTACGGAATTTCACAAAAACTTATAAGAAATTCAATGAAATATGATGAATTAAAATTTTTAGTTGAGGTTTTGGGATACAAAATTAAATTTGAAAAATTTGATGGAATTTAGGTTTTCTGCTTTTCGTGTTATAATATTGTCGTTATGAATAATACAGAAGTTGATAAAATTTATGATCTTATAAACAAATCAGAATTTGACAGTGCTGAAGAAATAATCTCAGGTATTTTAGAGGTAAATCCAAGAGATGTTGAGGCACAAAAGTTACTTTCGCTTTGCAAAATTAATAAGGAAGACTATAATTCAGCCAGAAAAATTCTTGAAGATGTTATTAAATATTGTAATCAAGATGCTTTATGTTGGTATTATCTTGGTTGTTGTTACGATAACCTTGGGATGTTAACCGAAGCAAAACACGCGTATGAAGAAGTTATTAAACTGCGTCCAGAATATCTTGATGCGTATAAAAGTTTGGCTGTTATTTACATAAAAGGATCTAATCCGGAAAAAGCAAGTGAAGTTGCTGCAAAAGGTCTTGAATTAGCTCCGGATGATTATTCTTTAATATTCATTATGGGAACAGCTTGTATGGCTGCAAAAAATTTTGAGGGCAGTGTAAAGTACCTTAGCAGGGCGATAGAACTTAACCCTGAAAATGCACAGTTATACAATAATTTAGGAACTTCATATCTGACAATAGGTGAATTTGATAAAGCTCTTGAAGTTTATCAAAAAGCTGTTGAACTGAGTCCTGAGGATGCTCTTGCGTATTTTAATATGGGTTCGATTTTGCAAATTCAAGGGGATCATGAAAAAGCATGTGAATATTTTGCAAAAGCACATGAATACGAACCTAATGATGATAGCTACATTTCGGCATGGGCTATTTCAGAGGTAAAAGCAGGAAAAATGAAAGAAGCTATTGAGCATTACAAACATTTAGCTTCGACTTATCCGCAAAAATCGAGTTATAAATATAATCTTGCAACATGTTATCAAGCAATTGGTGAATACGAAATTGCGTTAACTTTGTTAAAACAGTTATCATTATTGAATCCTAAAGCACAGCACATTTTGAAAAAACTTTCTGCAATTTACATGATTATTGGAGATTATGCAAAGGCAAAAGATATTTACGAAAGCCTTATAAAACAGGGTACTACATCTTTTCAGACTTATTATGAATATGCTGTTTTGTGTGTAAAGACAGGTGATATTGATACTGCGGAACAAACATTCAAAAAAGTTTGTAAGTTGCAACCTAATTTTGCACCTGCACATAAGGATTTGGGAGTAATTTATTTAAATAAAAGACTGTTTGACTATGCAAAAGAAGAATTTGAACAAGCTTATAATAATGATCCTGAGAACTTTTCCATAGTTTTGGAATGTGCTAATTATTATCATTCTGTTTCTGATTTTGTAAAAGCTGATGAATTTTATAAAAAGTCGATAGATTTGGAACCGAACAATCCAAATGCATTAGCATTTTGTGCGTTGAATAAAACGCACCTTGGACAAATTAATGAAGCCAAAGATCTAATTGATCAAGTTATGGAACAGCATGTTCATTCAAGCTTTTTATTCTTCATTGCTGGTCGAATTTATTATCTTGCAAAAGAATTTCAACGTGCGAAAGAATTTTTGATAAATGCGTATGAACACGGGAAATCTCCTGATATTCAAAATCTTTTGGCTCTTTGTTATTTTGAACTTGGAGATTATACTCAAGCTGAAATTATTTTGAAAAATTTGTCGCAGAAAGCACCGTTAAATATAAATGTATTACTAAATCTTGCAAAATGTTATGAAAAAAATGGCAAAACAGATGAAGCAATAAATTGTGCTGAATCAATTTTGGAAGCTTTTGAAGATTGTGAAGAAGCACAAGAAATAGTAAGAAGATTATCATAAATTTCTCTTAACAATCTTCACAATTTATAATATGGTCAAAACTTAGATCCGGTGACCTTTTGAGATTTTTGCAAGAGTTTTTTAATCATTTTTAACAAAATAATTGTAAATTTTTTATCTAATTTAATTAGAGTTTAAAATCCCGTAAGATTGCTACTTTACACAATATATTAAAAGATAATTGTAAAAAAAAAGGCATGTAAAAGAATTATATTGAACCAAAAAAAAAATTTTATTCTATTATAAATATACTAATCGGGATGAGATTAGAAATAAGAAGAAGCCTGCAATTTCTTTTTAGTTCATTTATCCATCCATTGAACGATTATAATTATCGTTCAAATAATTTATCATCATATATAGAAGAGTGTATTTTGGAGGTAGTGTAAAGTGCTGGAACATGGTTATATTCAAATTTATACCGGCGACGGGAAGGGAAAAACAACAGCATCTTTGGGGTTAGCATTAAGAGCTTTGGGGCATGGTTGGAAAGTCCTTGTTATTCAATTTACTAAAGGTGATGGGGCTACTACATATGGTGAAAAGTTATCTTCATCTCAATTTTTGCCAAATTTAAAAGTTGTTCAGTTTGGTTTGGATAGAGTATGTTATTCTAGTAATGTTTGCCTTGATGATTATAAAGAAGCTAAAAGGGGTTGGGAGTTTGCCAAAAATGCAATTAATTCCGGAGAATATCAATTGATTATTCTTGACGAAATCAACATTTGCACGGCTATGAATATGATCAAAGTTAGCGAAATTAAAGATGTGTTGTTACATAAACCTGAAAATCTTGAGGTTGTGTTAACGGGAAGATATGCTCATCCGGAACTTGTTGCTCTAGCTCATTTGGTTACGGAAATGAAACCGATTAAACACTACTTTGACATTGGTGTTATGGCCAGACAAGGTATTGAGTATTAAAAAGCTTATGTTAATGTGAATCCTTTTTTGTTTCAGAAATGAAAAATGCGGGGGCTGTTTCGGTCACCGCTTTTTATTTTTTTGGTATAATTTTTTTGTGAGTACTCTAAAAAAATATTTAAAACAATCTGCTACATACAAATTGTATTTGCATTTTGAATCTTATTTTAAAGATATTCTTTCGACAACGGGGAATATTGTACAATTGAGTATTCATATTCTAAAATGTATTTTAAAATGTGAAATTAATTTTAAAGAACTTTTACTTCAGTGTGATCGTTTTGGTGTCAGTTCATTACCAATAACACTTTCCATTGTCGGAATGACATCAATAATTGTAGCATCTCAAGTTGCCCATGAAATGGTAAAACAGGGTGGTGGGAATTTTGTTGGAATGTTAATGACTATTTTAATAGTCAGAGAAGTAGGTGTAATTATGTCAGGTTTTGCGATTACTTCTATGATTGGATCTTCTCTTGCATCTGAACTGGCAACAATGCGGGTAACCGAACAGGTTGATGCTATTGATGTTTTAGGAGTTGATTCAGTTAGATATTTGTTCGTTCCAAGGGTCTTATCAGGAATAATCATGATGCCTTTTGTTGTAATTTTGGCTTCGGTTGTCGGAGTACTTCTGGGTGCTTTTACATCGAATCTATTTGCCAATCTAAGTTATAGAGCATATTTTGACTCGGCATGGCTTGGTTTATATATGAAAGATTTGTGGGTAAGTATTTTAAAATCAGCTGTGTTTGGCGGTACTATTGCATTAATTAGCTGCACATGCGGATTTTTCGCTTCCGGTGGAGCTAAAGGAGTTGGACTCGCAACAACAAAAGCAGTTGTATGGTCGTTTATAGCAATAGTTATTTGGGATATGGTATTTGCAATTTTGTTTTTCTTTTAATGAGGTTTGTTATGAGTATTGAAGTTAAAAATTTGATAAAAAAATTTGATGATAAAGTCGTTATTAATGACATTTCGTTTAAGGTTGAAGATGGTGAAGTACTCGCCATTGTCGGTTTTTCCGGATCCGGAAAAAGTACTGTATTAAAACTTATAAGCGGACTTATTCCTTATGACAGCGGAGAAATTATAACCTCAGAAGGTGATATTGCTATGGTTTTTCAATACTCTGCTTTGTTTGATTCTTTGAATGTATTTGATAATATTTCATTCGCACTCAGGGAAAGAAAAGATTTAAGAAAAAAATATTCAAAAAATGATTTGCAAAACATCGTTTCACAAAAACTTGAACTTGTTGGATTGAAGGGAATTGAAAATAAATTTCCTTCAGAACTTTCCGGTGGTATGCAAAAGCGTGTAAGTTTTGCCCGAGCAATTGTTACAAAACCTAACTCAATTTTATATGATGAACCAACGGCAGGACTTGATCCAATGTCATCAACATTAATTGAAGATTATATAGTAAGGTTAAGAAATGAACTCGATGCAGCTTCAATAGTTGTAACACACCAAATGTCTACAATTACAAGAACCGCAGATAGGGTAATTATGCTTTATGATGGTAAAATCGTTTTTGAAGGTACACCGTCTGAAATGCTCAAACAAGACAACCCTTACACAAAACAATTTGTAACAGCATCATTGGAAGGTCCAATGACAATGAAAGCTTAGAATATAGAAAGGAAGATTATGAGACCTGAAAAATTATTTAATGAAGATATAATGTCGCTTGACACTTACATAATGGTTAAGTTAAAGGAAAAAACAGCACTATTGAAAGATAAACTTACCCAGAAAAATAGATCACCAATTGCACTTTCTATGGGTGCTCCTACCTGCAATCCTCCAGAAATTCTTATTGAAAAATTGAAAGAATTTTTAACAGAAAGTAGTATTCATACTTATTCGGTAACAAAAGGTGAACCATATTTTAGACAAGCAGTTTCACAAAGAATGAAAGAACGTTTTGGAGTCGAAATTGACCCTGACAGAGAAGTTTGTTCCGTTCTTGGTTCTAAAGACGGACTTGCAAATTTGATCCGGTTTATAATAACACCCAAAAGTGAAGATAAGGAAAAAGACATTATTCTTATTCCTGACCCAGGTTATGCTTCTTATTCTCAAATGATAAAATCCTCCGGTGGAAAAGCTTTTGCAATGGATTTGATTCCAGAAAATAATTATCAGCCTGACTTAGAAGAAGTGCTAGAAAAACTTAAAAATGAAGGCTATAACGAAAATAAGATTAAAGCTTTGATTATAAATTATCCAAATAATCCTTTGGGAGTCGAAGCTTCAAGAGATTATGTGAAAAAAGTTATAGATTTTTGTAAAAAACACGATATTCTGCTAATTTCAGATGCTGCATATTGCGATTTGTATTATGACGAAAAAAGCAAACCTTTCAGTGCATTGGAATTTGCCGGTGCAAAGGATATTTGTGTAGAATTTTATACGCTTTCAAAACCTTATGCAATCACAGGCTGGCGTTTGGGCTGGCTATGTGGTAACAGTGATGTTGTTATGAGATTTGCAAAAGGTAAATCGACAATTGATAATGGTGCATTTAAAGCCTTGCAAAAAGCTTGTGCCTATATTATGACTTCTAACGAAGGAGAAGAATTTATTGCCGAAGCAAACGCTGCATATAAACGCAAACAATCAATTATTATAAAAGGTTTGCGAGAACTTGGTTGGCAAATAAATGACAACCAAATTCCGCATACAACATTTTATTTGTGGCTCCCAATCCCGCCACGATACAAATCTTCCGTAAAATTTTGTGAAGAAATGCTTGAAAAATCAGGTATAGTGATTGTTCCTGGTTCCGCATTTGGTAATAACGGTGAAGGATACTTCAGAATATCATACGTCTGTTCTGATGAACAACTTCAAGAAGTGATCGACCGTATGAAATCCGACGGATTTAATTTTTAATCCGCTACGCAAACAACACGGATAGTGGTGCGAACGCTGCCGCGACCGTAGCCGTGGTACCAAGCCGTACTCGAACTGCCGAAGTTGTGGTACCACGCACTGCCCGAGTCGTCCTCGAGGACACCCCAAAGGCCGAACCACGAAGCGGAGTCTTCTATGCCCAGTTTGGCTGTGATAGATTTATCCCATTCGTTTGTTGTTGGGTCTGTTTCGTTGTAATCTTCCGATTCGCTGATTGAGTTGTCATTGTATATTGCCTGAGCAATTTTAGCCAGTTCAGAGGCGTTTGGTAATCTGCCACCCTGATTTTTACACTCTACCATGGCTCCTACCCAGTAGTCATTATTGTTATTGTAGTAGCAGCTTTTGATTGCTTCGTAGCCGGATTTACCTATATAATCACTACAACTTACCGGTGTTGGAACTTTTGCCTGGCTAATTATT